>JANNYY010000564.1:0-3144 GCA_031410355.1 Chitinophagaceae bacterium
TTGTAACAGCAGCAACCATTGGTACGCTTGATTTTACCGAAGGCTGGAGCTTTAATAATTTTAAAATGTCGGTTACAAAGAAAAATAATTTTGTAAAAATCGCCAGTAAAGAAGAAGAAGAGCGTCTAAAGTAAAAACAAAAGGAATGAAAAAATTTCGTATGCCCGCTTTATTGGCTGTTTTCGGTATAAGCATGCTGGCTGCACATGCACAAAGGCAAATGGAATTTTTGAACCGGGGGGTGTATGCAGTAAATGCAGGTAATGGAAAAGTATTTGTAAGCTGGCGTTTGCTGGGTACAGAAGCTGATGATCTTACATTTAATGTATATCGTACAACAGGTACTAAAACTGTTAAACTGAACAAACAGCCACTTGGTAAAGAAACAGGTTTTACAGATGAAACAGCTGACAGTAATAAAATAAATACATACACGGTAAAGGCTTTAGAAAAAGGTAAAGAACAGAAAGCTGATAAAGGATTTACAATAAAACCAAATTCCAAACCTTACTTATCCATAGCCTTACAAACGCCTGCAGGTTACGCTCCCAACGATGCATCGGTTGGTGATGTTGATGGCGATGGAGAATACGAAATCATTTTACATCAAACAGGAAGAGGAAAGGATAATTCCCAAAAAGGAATTACCGACCCGCCCGTTTTTCAATGTTATAAATTAGATGGAACCATGTTATGGCAGATCAATCTTGGAAAAAATATCAGGGAAGGAGCCCATTACTCACAATTTTTAGTGTATGATTTTGATGGAGATGGCAAAGCTGAGCTGGCTATGAAAACCGCTGACGGTTCAATAGATGCAAAAGGAAATGTTATTGGCGACAGCACAAAAGATTATCGCAACAGCGACGGGTATATTTTATCCGGCCCCGAATACTTAAGCATGTTTGACGGACTGACCGGCGTGGCTTTATCTACCATAGATTTTACGCCGCCACGCCATGGTAAGCTTGCACCAACTACTGATGAATTAAAAACAATGTGGGGCGATGGTCATGGAAACAGGATGGACAGGTTTTTGGGTGCTGTGGCATACCTTGATGGAAAAAAACCAAGCCTTATTATGAGCCGTGGATATTATACCCGTACTGTATTGAGTGCCTATAATTTCAACAATAAAAAATTAGAAAAGATATGGACGTTTGACAGTGATGAACCTGGCGATGCAAACCGCAAATACCGTGGACAGGGCAATCATAATTTATCTATTGCCGATGTGGATGATGATGGCAAAGATGAAATTGTTTTTGGCGCCATGACGATTGATGACAATGGGAAAGGATTATACTCAACCGGCCTTGGCCATGGTGATGCGCTGCATGTAAGCGACCTTGATCCCTCAAGGCCCGGCCTGGAAGTTTTTGATATACAGGAACGCTTTGCTGATGCCGGTGCAAATTTCCGGGATGCAAAAACCGGTGAAGTGATCTGGAAAAAAGCATCGGTGAAAGCTGGGGATGATGGCGAGGGCCCGGGACGCGGCCTGGCATTGGATGTTGACCCGCGCTATCCTGGTTTTGAATGTTGGGTGGCAGGCGCAGGCATTACCGGTATGTTTGATGCCAAAGGAAATAAAATTGCCGACAAAACACCGCCCTGTAATATGGGTATTTATTGGGATGGCGATGTATTGAGTGAAGTATTGAATGGAACAAATATTGGTAAATGGAATTACAACAATCAAACCAACGACAAATTATTTGATGCCAGGGATTTTGATTGTGTGTCTAATAACGGAACCAAAGCTAACCCTGCTTTAAGCGCCGATATTTTGGGCGACTGGCGGGAAGAACTGATTTGCAGAACCAAAGACAATAAAGAGCTGCGGATATTTTCAACATCTATTACTACCGATAAAAGGTTTTATACACTCATGCACAACCCGCAATACCGATTAAGTATTGCCTGGCAAAATGTAGCTTATAATCAACCGCCTCATGTAAGTTATTTTATGGGAGAAGGAATGCCGCAGCCGCCAAAGCCAAATATTGTTATTCTTAAAAAAAATAAAAACTGATGACCCAAAAATATCTTCTTTATAAAACCTGTTTAACAATTGTAAGTTTTTTTTTATTGGTAACAGTTATTGCACAATCATCTTCCCGAAAAATTATTTCTTTTGATAACGACTGGAAATTTTTAAGAGATGATGCAAAAGGCGCAGAACAAAATAATTTTAATGATGCAGCCTGGCGCACCTTAAATGTGCCGCACGACTGGAGCATTGAAGGCCCGTATGACAGAAACAACACAACAGGCCGTGGTGGTGGTTATTTACCCGGCGGCGTTGGCTGGTACCGCAAATCATTTACATTAAATGAAGCCGATGCAAAGCAACTGGCATTTATTGAATTTGATGGTGTAATGGCCAACAGCGATGTGTGGATCAATGGTTATCACCTGGGCAAACGCCCAAATGGTTATGTAAGTTTTGAGTATGAATTAACCGGTCATTTAAATTTTGGCGGTAAAAAGAATATAATTGCGGTAAGGGCCGATAATACGGTGCAGCCTGCATCACGTTATTATACCGGTGCAGGTATTTACCGGCATGTACGTTTATCAATTACCAACCCGGTGCATGTGCAGCATTGGGGTTCGTTTGTTACCGCATCCAATATTACGGCTGATAAAGCAACGGTAAATATTCAAACAGTAATTAGCAGCAAAGCCACTGCAACTCAAAATATAACAGTGCAGGTAGGTATTATTTCGCCTGGTGGAAAAATTGTTGGCAAAGCAGAGCTAAAACAAAAGATTGATGCAGGTGCAGCACAAACAGTAACTCAAAATATTGCAATAGATAAACCTGCTTTGTGGGATATTGAAAATCCGCAGTTGTACAAAGCCATCACAACAATTGTTATCAACAAAATACCGGTTGATGAAATAACGACGCCGTTTGGTATCAGGGATATTAAGTTTGATGCAGCAACCGGTTTCTCTTTAAATGGAAAAAACCTGAAAATAAAAGGTGTTTGCCTGCATCACGAAGCAGGTGCATTAGGAGCTGCAGTTCCTTTAAGCGCCTGGAAGCGGCGTTTTCAATTATTAAAAGAGCTGGGCGTAAATGGTATCCGTACATCGCACAATGGAGTGGCGCCGGAGTTTCTTGATCTCTGCGAT
>JANNYY010000565.1:0-12537 GCA_031410355.1 Chitinophagaceae bacterium
ACATCCACACGTATGTAGGGCTCAATGATGAGGGCATTGCGGTACTTAACACTATTGGGAATATTATAACTCATGTTGCTGCCATACAACAGGTTTAAATGAAATTTAAAATTCTTGTTAGTGCTCAGGTAATCTTCTAAATATAAACCGGCAGTTATTAAACGGTCGGTAGGGCGGCGCACAAAACCCACATTATTTTTAATGCTGTCAACCGCTACCTGGTCGGTGCTTTTTGCAGTGATTATTTCGCCGGCTGCATTTTTATACTGGTAATAAAAATCATTGTCCAGGTCTTCTTTGGTTTGCATAATGCCAATGCTGAACCAACTCTCTGCATCTTTCACCAGCTCACCAAAAAGCCTTGCTTCCACACCGGTAGCATAGGCTTTGGCATTGTTGTTACCGGCATAGCGGATCTTTACATTGTCAATATCATACACATCCACACTGTTCATGGTTTTATAATAGGCTTCGGTTGCAATGCGGAAGGGGCGGTTATCGAAAGCTTTAAAATTATAATCTACACCGGCAACCACCTGGTAACTCTTTTGTGCTTTTACATCGGTGTTTAATGTGCCATTGTATTTACGCAGCTCACGATAAAATGGCGGCTGGTGATAGGCACCTGCGGCCAGTTTAAAAATCACATCTTTTTTCCAGTTAGGCTTAATGCTAAACTGCATGCGTGGGCTTATCAAAATTTCTTTGTTGAGCGAATTGTAATTGTAGCGCACACCGGCCTGCAGGGTAATGTCTTTATTGTTTTTACCAAAGTGAATATTGTCCTGTATATAGCCGCTGTATTTTTGAATAGACAGATCGGCTGTTGAGTTTAATGATTTAAATAAATTCAATTGTGCCGGGTTGTTGGGCAATGAATAACCGGCACTGTCCTGGTATTCCCATTCTTTAAGCTTGTCGGTAATATTGGTCTGCTCAATACTATTGCCAAACTGAATAACATGTTTGCCTGCAGCGTAACTTCCTTTCAAGCTTGCATTGTACACGTTAATATTAAGTTCATTGCGGCCATAGTTTTGGTAATAACCTGCACCTAGCGGATTTACTATTTGTCCGTATGTGCTGCTGCTATGATCAAAATCACGATCCCCAAATAAGTAAGTGCCGGCTATATCAAAGTTTTCGTTCTCTTTATTTTGAAAACGGCTTACCATCCACTTTAGTTTTAATTTTTTATTGGGAGAGTGTACAACACTAAGCCCGATAAGGTTTGTTTTGTAGCCATCTTTTTCCTGTCCTTCAAATAAAATATCAAGGCCGAGATTGGCTGTAAAGAAAGGAGAGAAGACGGAAGTTGTTTTTTGTGCCGACTCGGGGAACAGGCTGAATTTTGTAACTGAATAAATGCCCAACAATTCCAGCTGTATTTTTTCATTCAGTTTGTAAGTTACAAATGCCTGCACATCGGATGAGGATGGAATGTAAGAGCCAACTGTTTCCTGACTTTTTAATAAATTTTTATTGTTGCGGTTGCGTATGCCAAGCTGGTAAGTAACTTTTCCTTTTTTTGCTGCACCTTCCAAATGCAAACCCTGCTCCAGCAAACTTACATAAGCTGAGCCGCCAAATTTTGTTGGTTTGTTATATTGTATATCCAGCACGCTGCTCATCTTATCGCCGTATTTTGCCTGGAAACCACCGGTGTAAAAACTTACATTTTTTGCCAGCTCGGGGTTAATAAAACTAAGGCCTTCCTGCTGGCCGCTGCGAACAAGGTAAGGACGAAAAATTTCAAAGTCGTTGATGTACATTAAATTTTCATCGTAGTTACCGCCACGCACACTGTACTGCGATGTGAGTTCATTATTGCTACCCACCAGTATTTTTATCAGGGCTTCAACACCGCCGGTTGTACTTGGTAAGGTGATGGCGTTTTTAGGATTTATTTTAACAAGGCCGGTTTCGGTGCGTTCTTTTGAATTGCCAACTTCTACTGTTTCCAGGGTTTTGCTGCCACGTTCCATTTGTACGGTTATCTTTTCTTCTTCGGCATCGCTCAGGTAAAAATTCTTTTGTAATTCATTATAGCCGGTAAAGGAAAATATAAGGGCCAAAGATTTGCCCGGCTGAACTTTTATTCTGAAATAGCCACTGTCGTTGGTGGTGAGGCCGGTTGTTTTACCCAGTATTACAACAGATACTTTTGAGAGGGGCTTGTCGTTTTCGTCAACAACCCTGCCGCTGATCCAAGCAGATTTGGTTTGAGAAAAAGAAGACAATGTACCCAGCAGTAAAAGAATGGTAAGGATGGTTCTCATTGTATGAAGATATATATTTTCTGTGTTTTGCAATTACCTAAATTTACGGCTCAAAATTAATTATGGTGATTAAAAGAATTTTTGTAGTAATTGGTATTACGGCTTTTATTTTTTCCTGTAATGATGCAACTGATAAACCAGGAACAAAAAAAGAAGAGAAGTTTACAACAAATGAAAAAAATGAGAATTGGGGTAAACTTATTTACCTGGATACCGCCGAAAATATCTACAATATTTTGTGCCAGGACTGGGTTTTAGAAGATGATGCGGAAAGCCTGGAGGGGATGAATGAAAGTTCGCAGTTTGAAATGCCATACCGCAGTTTTTATTTTTCAACAAAGGGAACTTTTGTTAAGAACCCGCGGAATACTTTTGACTACGGCAACTGGAGTTATGATGATGCAGTTAAAACAATCACTATTAATAATGTAATTGACAAAACAAAAGATATTTATAAAATTGCAAAAATTGCTGCCAATGAACTGGTGCTGGTAAATGTTGGAGAAAACAGCACAACCAATTTAAAATTTATTGCACCCGCAAAAAGGTTTAAAAATGCAACAGACGAACCTTATTATCTTGAAAACAACCGCTGGCGAATTAAGCCAAAAGCCAAAGAATCAGATTCGGCCATTCATCAGCGGCTGAAAGAAAATATTTATTTTTTTATTTTGTTTTACAGGAGTGCTTTGGCAAAAGATGATAAGCATGTTTCTTTCTGGGGACTGCCTTCCTGTTTTAAATGGTATGGCGGCGCTGTTTTTTTAAAAAAGAAAGAACAACTTAAAGAAAACTGGATCAGTTGTTTTTACAACAAAGAACAGGCCATGCAGGCACACGCCCTTGCAGACAGGTTGTTGAGTGAAAAATTTGACTGGCCAAAGAATGAACAGAACTGGCTGAAACTGAACCTCGCAGTACTGGAGCTTATGTATAAAAAAATTGATGAGATACATTAACCTGGTATCATTGCAACGTAGTTGTGATAATAACTACGTTGATGGGAAATAAGGTTTTTAAAAATCACTATTTTTGCAGCGTGAAAATAATTCTATTCATATTCAGCCTTTATCTGTTGGTTTTGCCGGTGGTATCCTGTGCAGAGGTTGATGGCCGTATGGATGAATTACAAAGTTCAGTTACACAAACACAAACAGAAACTCACTCCGGGAATGAAAAGAAAACAGAAGATTGTGGTGCTTTTTGTACCTGCTCCTGCTGTGTACATATTGTTTCTGTAAGTTTTCAATCTCCTGTAATCATAATTGATAAGCCTTTACTAAAAAGTAAACAACAATCCGTTTACAACAACATTTCACTCCCTTCCAATTACTTTGGAAATATATGGCAGCCGCCTAAGATTGGTTAATACACACTTATATCTTAAGTAAGATATTTTGCTTTTTTGACTAACAGTTATGTTACGTCAGAAGGTATCTGTAGGTTTTAGTTGCAAACTAATCAATAAACTTTCATGTTAAATAAGATCATCCAGTTCAGTATAAAGAATAAACTCATCATTGGGGTAATGACAATTGTACTAATAATCTGGGGTTTGTGGAGTGCCTCAAAATTACCGGTAGATGCTTTGCCCGATGTTACCAATAACCAGGTGCAGGTTATAACCCGTGCCCCAACTTTGGCGGCGCAGGAAGTAGAACAGTTTATCACCTACCCGGTAGAAAGAGCCATGTCCAATATCCAGGGTGTGGAAGAGATGCGCTCGTTTTCCCGTTTTGGATTAAGCGTAATCACCGTAGTGTTTAAAGAGGATATGGACATTTATTTTGCCCGTCAGCTTATTGCCGAAAAATTAAAAGCGGCAGAGTCTGAAATTCCTGGCGGTATGGGTACACCCGAAATGGGACCGGTTACAACAGGTCTTGGCGAAATTTACCAGTATGTTATTCATCCAAAAAAAGGCAGCGAACAAAAATATTCTGCTATGGACTTGCGTACCATGCAGGACTGGATCGTTGGCCGCCAGTTAACCGGCATTGCCGGCGTTGCAGAGGTTACGGGCTTTGGTGGTATCAGCAAGCAATATGAAGTAGCGATAAACCCTGACCGCCTGAAAGCAATGAATGTAACCATCCCCGAAATATTTACAGCACTGCAAAAAAATAATGAAAACACCGGCGGTGCGTATATAGATAGAAAACCCAATGCTTATTTCATACGTGGCGTAGGCCTGGTAAAAACATTTGCCGATATAGAGAACATCGTCATCAAACAGCAGGGTGCTGGCATTCCTGTATTGATAAGAGATGTAGCAACTGTTCAGTTCGGTTCACCACCACGTTATGGAGCCATGACCTATAACGGCGAAAAAGAAGTGGTTGGCGGTATTGTGTTAATGACCAAAGGAGCAAACAGTGCTTCAGTTGTAGGGTTGGTAAAAGACCGGATGAAAACAGTAGAAAAATCATTGCCCGATGATGTGGTAATAGAAGCATTTTTAGATCGCACCAATTTAATTGACCGTGCCATCAACACCGTAAAAACAAATTTGATCGAAGGCGCATTAATTGTAATATTAGTATTGGTTTTATTTCTGGGGAATTTTCGGGCAGGATTAATAGTAGCTTCTGCCATTCCCTTATCATTATTATTTGCATTGGCATTAATGAATTTGTTTGGCGTAAGCGCCAACCTGATGAGTTTGGGTGCCATTGATTTTGGATTAATTGTAGATGGCGCTGTAATTATTGTGGAAGCTACTCTCCACTATTTCTCAAACGAAAAATTAAAGGAAAGGTTAACGCAGCAACAGATGGATGCTGCGGTGGGCAAAAGCGCAGGACGTATGATGAGTTCGGCAGCCTTTGGGCAAATCATCATCCTCATTGTTTATTTACCCATTCTTTCTTTACAGGGTGTTGAAGGGAAAATGTTCAGGCCCATGGCAGAAACTGTAGCTTTCGCAATACTTGGCGCATTGATCCTGTCGCTCACTTATATACCCATGATGAGTGCCTTATTCCTTTCTAAAAATATAAGCCATAAAAAGACATTTGCTGATAAGATGATGGGATTTTTTCAGCGTGTATATACTCCTTTAATCAGGGGTGCTGTAAAAATGAAATATTTCGTAACAGGTATTGCAGTTGGGTTATTAATTATCAGCATCATCATTTTTAAAAATATGGGCGGTGAGTTTATACCCACACTTGAAGAAGGTGATTATGCCATTGAATTTGTGTTGCCGCAAGGTTCTTCCTTATCACAAACTACAGAAACCGTAATGATGGCGCAGCGGATGTTGTTGAAATTTCCGGAAGTTAAAATGGTCGTGGGTAAAACAGGTGCTGCAGATATTGCAACAGATCCCATGCCACCGGAAGCATCTGATCTGTTAGTTATTCTTAAACCTAAAAACGAATGGATAACCACAAAAGATTTTTATGAATTGGCAGATATGATGGGTGAAAAATTATCAACCATACCGGGTATAATTGCCGAGCCCAGCCAGCCCATTCAAATGCGGTTTAACGAGTTGATGACTGGAATACGGCAGGATGTTGCTATTAAAATATTTGGTGAGAACTTAGATACACTAATTGCTTATGGCAATAAGGTAGCAAATGTAATTGGCCCGATAAAAGGCGTTACCCAACCCCAGGTTGAAAGGGTTGATGGTTTACCGCAAATAACCATTGAATATGACCGGGCAAGGTTGGCCGGTTATGGATTAAATATAGAAGATGTGAATCATGTTATCAGCACAGCTTTTGCCGGCGAAGTGGCCGGTGCAGTTTACGAAAATGAAAGAAAATTTGATTTGGTTTTACGCCTGGATAGTGGTTATCGAAAATCATTAGATGATGTAAGCAATTTATATATACCCATGAAAGATGGCAACCAGATTCCATTATCGCAGGTTGCTACTGTAGCTTTTAAAACCGGCCCGGCACAAATAAGTCGTGAAGCTGGTAAACGCAGAATTTATGTAAGTTTTAATGTAAGCGGCCGTGATGTGGCCAGCGTTGTAAAAGAAGCGCAGGAAAAATTAAATAAAAAAGTAAAACTGCCGCCTGGCTATTACTATACTTATGGCGGCACTTTTGAAAACCTGCAAAAAGCATCGGCAAGGCTGATGATTGTTGTACCACTGGCATTATTGCTAATCTTCTTTATGCTGTACCTCACTTTTCGTTCGTTTAAAGAAGCTGCACTAATTTTTACCGCTATACCGATGAGTGCTATTGGTGGTGTGTTTGCACTGTTGCTAAGAGGAATGCCATTCAGTATTTCGGCAGGCGTAGGTTTTATTGCGCTGTTTGGTGTAGCGGTGTTAAATGGTATTGTATTGATAAGCACTTTTAACCAGTTGGAAAAAGATGGCATGACAAATATTATGCAAAGGGTTTGGGAAGGAACAAAAATGAGGCTTCGCCCTGTGTTAATGACAGCCATGGTTGCATCACTTGGTTTTTTACCCATGGCACTTTCTTCGGGTGCCGGTGCCGAAGTGCAAAAACCCTTGGCAACCGTTGTTATAGGCGGATTAATAACCGCAACATTTTTAACCCTGATTGTGTTACCGTGCTTGTATATCATTTTTTCAAAAAGAAACAAGATAAATATGAAACCGGTTGCAACAGCAGTGATAAGTGTTTTGCTTTTGTTTTTCTCTTTAAATATGCAGGCACAAGAACCTGTTCAGAAAAGGATAAGCATTGATGAAACAATAACTGCTGCAAAAAATAACCTGCAGTATGGTATCAATATCCAGCAGTTAAGTAAAGGAAAAGAACAGATCAAAACAGCAAGAGCCTTACCCAAAACAGGTGTGTTTGCAGAGAATGAAGACTTCAGGCCCAGCGATAGCAAAGGCATTTTAAAAATAGGTGTTTCGCAAAGTATTGATTGGCCGGGCTTGTATAAAGCAAAGAAGAACCTGTACACCGAGCAGATGAAATACTACCAGGTAAATGCAACTGCAATAGATATAGATGTGAAAAGAGATGTGCGAACGGCGTATTACCAGCTTTGGTATTTGCAGGATAAGCAGCAATTATATCATCGCTTAGATAGTATTTACAAATCACTTAGCAAGGCTGCCATACTAAAGGTTAAAACCGGCGACAGCCGTGGATTAGATAGTATTGCTGCCAATGTACGTTCGGCTGAATTGCAGGCTTTGCTGCAGCAAATTGATACCGATATGATCATTCAGCAACAATCATTATCGCAATTACTAAATAGTATTGATTTGATTTTGCCCATGAAGCAGCCGCTGGAAAAATTAGCCATGCCTGCTGTGTCCGGTGATTCATTACATCCGCTGCTGGCGCTGCAATCGCAAAATATAAATATTGCCAATGCAGGTGTATCTGTTATTAAAAACGAAAACAAACCCGATTTTTCTGGCAGGTTTTTTAGTCAGCGGTTGTGGGGTGCTAAAGACCCTTTCACGGGCTTTTTTGTAACCGCATCATTTCCATTATTTGCAGCATCGGCTTCCCGAAGCAAGGTAAAAATGGCACAGGCCGATGTGTTGCTGCAGCAAAAACAATTTGAATATGGGCAGCAGTTGTTTAATACAAAGCAATTGCAAATTCAAAGGGAAGTAGAAAAAAATAAAAGCCTTTTATCTTTTTACGAAAAAAGCGGGCTACGGCAGGCCGAAGAAATTATGAAAGCTTCTTCGCTTGCTTACCGTGCAGGCGAAATAAGTTTTGCCGAGCTATCTCAGTTTCTGACACAGGCTATAGATATTCAGAAAAGTTACCTGGAAGTGCTTAACAGCTATAACCAGTCAGTCATTCAATACAATTACTTTATCAATCAATAAACAGATTTGAAAATGAAAAATAAATCAATCATCATTATTACCCTTTTTGCCGCTGCTGTATTCTTTGTTTCCTGCGGTGGCAGCGATAAAAAAGAAGCTGCTGCAGAACCCGAAAAACAGGAAGAAGCGCCTGAAAATCCTGATGAAGCAACACTTACAGCAGAACAGATAAAAACCATTGGTGTTGAGTTTGGCGTAATTGAACAAAAGCAATTGACCGCTTCGCTAAAAACAAATGGTGTACTTAAAGTGCCTAATCAAAACAAAGCCAGCATCAGTTCTGTTTATGGCGGTATAATAAGATCGTTACTGGTGCAGCCCGGCAATAATGTATCAAGAGGACAAACAATTGCTACCATTGCCAATCCTGAGTTTATACAGGTGCAGGGCGAGTATCTCGGCATCAATTCAAAAATTGTAATGGCAGAGCAGGAGTATAACCGGCAGAAGGAATTGAATGCAGGCAATGCCGGAGCATTAAAAAATCTGCAGGCTGCCGATGCCGAATTAAAATCTTTAAGAACCAGGCGTTCATCTTTGCAACAGCAAATACAATTAATGGGTATCAATCCCGGGTCAATCTCCAATGGGCGGTTGGTTTCTGTTGTAGCTGTCCGCAGCCCCATCAGCGGTGTAGTAAGTAATGTACATGTAAAAATGGGAAGTTATGTAGATCTAAGTACAGTTGTTGCCGAAGTGGTTGACAACAGTCAGTTGCATCTTGATCTGTTTGTGTACGAAAAAGACCTGCCCAAATTAAAAAATAAACAAACCATACATTTTACTGTAACCAATAATCCCGGTAAGGAATACGATGCCGAAATATTTTCTTTGGGTTCTTCCTTTGAGAATGAGAGTAAAGCGGTTTCTGTGCACGCTATGGTAAAGGGAGATAAAACCGGTTTGATAGATGGTATGAATATTACGGCAAACATCAGCCTGGATAAAGCAACTTTACCAGCCGTACCTTCAGAGGCAATAGTAAATTACCAGGGACAGGATTATATTTTTATAGTTGACTCTGTAGATACAAAAAACAGTGAAACCCATTTTAAAAGAATACCGGTTGTAAAAGGCACAAGTGATGTTGGGTATAGCGAAATCACTTTGTTGAAAGAAGTGCCTGCCGGTACAAAAGTTGTAGTAAAAGGTTCATTTTTTATTTTAGCAAAACAAACCAATATTGGTGAAGAGGAATAGTAAAATGTAATTGTAAAAAAATGTATAGTATTATCATAGGAAGCCTTTTATTAAGTTTGTTACATGCGGTGATTCCCAATCACTGGCTGCCTGTATTGGCTATCGGCAAAAAAGATAACTGGACTTTGCGGGAGGTAACTAAAGTAACATTCGTTTCAGGCCTGGCACATGCGTTAAGTACCATTGTAATTGGTATTATTTTGGGATTACTGGGTTTACAGCTTGCCGGTAAAATTGAATACTTCACTCATTTTATTGCCCCTGCTGTTTTAATATTGTTAGGTATCTTTTTTATTTATCAGCATCACCGGCATAAGCACTTTCATTTGCATAATGCACCAAAACCTTCACTGCCTAAAAACAAAATTATACTGGCTTTGGTAGTAGCCATGTTCCTGTCGCCCTGTATGGAAATAGAAGCTTATTTTCTGTTGGCAGGCTCATACGGTTTATGGGCTGTTTTAAGTATTGCAGCTTTATACCTTGTAATATCTGTATCAGGTATGGTGCTATGGGTAAGGCTTGCATATAAGGGAATATTAAAATTAAACTGGCATACACTCGAACATAAGTCTGGCATCATTACCGGATGGATTTTGGTAATCACAGGCATCATATCATTTTTTATTTCTTAAAATTATTTTTATGGCAAAAGATTGTTGTGATACGGAAGAAAAGGATTCTGCAAAAAAAGTAGCTGCCGCCCCGGCTGATGATCTAAAAAAACATGATTATAAAGAAGGGGATGGGCATGATCATGATGATACAGAAGAGCATGATGAAGATGACGGCCACGACCATGGTGGTGAGGATAGCAGCGGATGGAAATCTCATATCCCTTTACTTTCTTCATTGGCAATTTTAGCAGTAATGCTCACACTGGAATTTGGTTTTAAGTTCACACCGGTATTTCCGGTTGATCTGATTATTTATATAGCAGCATATTTACTTGCAGGCTATGGCGTTCTGGCACTTGCTTTTCGAAAAGCAAAAAGACTTGATTTTTTCAACGAGTTCTTTTTAATGAGTGTAGCCACCATTGGCGCATTCAGCATAGGCTCCTATAGCGAGGGTGTGGCGGTAATGGTTTTTTATTCTATTGGCGAATGGTTCCAGGATTCAGCGGTAAATAAAGCCAAACGAAGCATTAAAGCTTTACTGGATATCCGGCCAGATGAAGTAACAGTACTTCGAAATGGCAATACAGAAGTAATACATCCAAATGAAATTCAGGTTGATGAAGTAATACAGGTAAAGGCCGGGGAGAAAGTAGCACTGGATGGCGAATTAAATTCCGAATCAGCAACTTTTAATACAGCAGCATTAACAGGCGAAAGCAAGCCCGACACAAAACGCAAAGGCGAACAGGTATTAGCAGGCATGATAAACCTTGACAGGGTTTCTGAAATAAAAGTTACATCCCTTTTTAAAGACAGCAAACTGAGCAAGATTCTGGAAATGGTACAGGATGCAACAGCCAGGAAATCGCAAACACAATTATTTATAAGCCGCTTTGCTAAAATTTATACGCCCATTGTTTTTGCATTGGCAATAGCGGTTTGCCTGGTGCCTTATTTTTTTGTATCCGATTATGTTTTTCAAACATGGTTTTACAGGGCATTGGTATTTTTAGTAATCAGTTGCCCCTGTGCTTTGGTAGTATCTATTCCTTTGGGGTATTTTGGAGGAATAGGGTTGGCTTCAAAAAATGGCCTTCTTTTTAAAGGCTCTAATTTTTTAGATGTTATTACCAAAGTGAATGTAATTGTAATGGATAAGACCGGCACACTTACCAAAGGCGTTTTTAAAGTGCAGGAAGTATTAACAAAGGATATTGAAAAAGACGAATTGATAAAACTAACGGCTGCCATAGAAATCAATTCAACACATCCAATTGCCAAAGCCGTGGTTGAATATGCAGGTGATAATGCTAAAAGTTTAAAAGCTGATAATGTGGAGGAAATATCAGGACATGGTTTAAAAGGAACTGTTGATGGTAAAAATGTTTTAGCAGGTAATGTAAAACTCTTACAGAAATTCAATATCGAATATCCTGCAGAACTGGATCAGCTTGTTGACACGGTGGTTGTGGTTGCAGTGAACGATAAATATGCCGGTTACATTACAATTGCTGATGAAATAAAGGAAGATGCAAAACAGGCAATAGAAGAAATGCATAAGCTGAATATACAAACCGTTATGTTATCAGGCGATAAGCAGGCGGTTGTAGCAAAAGTGGCTGAGTTATTGGGTATAGATAATGCTTACGGAGATTTATTGCCAGAAGGTAAAGTAGAGAAAGTGCAGGCATTAAAAAATGAAGGTAAACACATTGCATTTATTGGCGATGGTGTAAATGATGCGCCTGTTGTGGCTTTGGCAGATGCAGGTATTGCAATGGGAGGATTGGGAAGTGATGCTACCATTGAAACAGCAGATATAGTAATTCAAAACGACCAGCCATCGAAAATTGTTACCGCTATCAAAATTGGCAAAATAACCAGGAGTATTGTTTGGCAAAATATAACAATTGCCATGGTAGTAAAAGTTATAGTACTGGTTTTAGGAGCCGGAGGTATCGCAACTTTGTGGGAAGCCGTAATTGCAGATGTTGGTGTGGCTTTACTGGCAATTTTAAATGCAGTAAGGATACAGCGAATGAAGGTTTAAGTTATTTCTTTATAAACTTTTCAACGTAGCAATGGTAGCAATCGGGTCTGCAGATTTAAATACCGTATTGCCTGACACCAGCACATCGGCCCCCGCATCAATAATTGATTTTGCATTTTCTAAAGTAACGCCACCGTCAACTTCTATTTTTACATGCAATGAGTGTTCATCAATCATTTTACGCAGTTGTTTAATTTTAACAAGGGTGTGTGGTATAAATGATTGTCCTCCAAAACCTGGGTTCACACTCATCAGGCAAACCATGTCAATATCTGCCAGTATATCTTTTAAAGCCTCAACAGGTGTATGCGGGTTAACAGCTACACTGGCCTGCATGCCCAAACTTTTTATTTGTTGAATATTGCGGTGCAAATGCGGGCAGGCTTCAATATGAACAGATAAAATATCGGCACCGGCTTTTTTAAATGCTTCGGCGTAATTGCCCGGGTCTTCAATCATTAAATGTACATCGCAGATTTTGGTAGTGGCTTTTCTGAATACTTCAACAAGCATTGGACCGTAACTGATGTTGGGAACAAAGCGGCCATCCATCACATCCAGGTGATACCAGTCTGCATTGCTTTCATTCAG
>JANNYY010000566.1:0-6947 GCA_031410355.1 Chitinophagaceae bacterium
CGGATGACGGCAGGGGAATGATCAGCGTGTTGCGTGTTACCGACCTGCAGGATAAGCCAAAACTGTTCTCTACTTTTATGCTGCAGATGCTTGCTGAACTGTATGCCAGTTGCCCCGAAGAAGGCGACCTGGACAAACCCAAACTGGTAATGTTTATAGACGAGGCTCATCTTATTTTTAATGAAGCCAGTACTGCATTGCTGCAACAGATTGAAACGATTGTAAAATTGATACGCTCAAAAGGCATTGGTATTTTCTTTTGTACACAAAACCCCATGGATGTGCCGGCGAGTGTACTTTCACAACTGGGATTAAAAGTGCAACATGCTTTGCGTGCCTTTACTGCTGCCGACAGGAAAGTGATAAAACAAACTGCAGAAAATTACCCCGAAACAGCATTTTATAAAACAGAAGACCTGATAACACAAATGGGCATTGGCGAAGCGCTGGTAACGATGCTCAATGAAAAAGGTATTCCCACACCACTTGCACATACCATGCTTTGTGCCCCACGCAGCAGGATGGATGTTTTAACTGAAGAAGAGATTGATGCGATCAATACGAGGTCGAAAATGGTTGCCAAATACAACAAAACCATTGACAGCGAAAGCGCCTACGAAATACTGACGGCTAAATTGCAGGAAGCTGCTGAAAGAACAGCCCAGGAAGAAACAAAAACCACCTCACAAAAAACGGAAAAGGAAGAACCATCAACCTTAGAAAAAGTAGCAAACAATACCATTGTAAAAAGTATGATGCGAACTGCCGGTACTACTATTGTGCGGTCTTTGCTGGGCGCTTTGGGATTGGGAGGCCGTAGTAAGAGTTCAAAAAGTAAGGGCTGGTTTGGGTAATACATCATTATAACAGGTGTCAATACCCTAATTAAATGTTCAAATAACCTGGTTAATGAAGCAATTGCCCGGAACGGGGCAGCGAATTCAAATATAAAACGGTTAGGGATAAAAGCGAAATGCAGTCAAAAAAAACTGCTACCTTATTGATTATCAGCCTTCTAATATGATAAAAATCAATCCTGCTTTGTATTTTTTACACATTCTTTTTTAGTGAAACTTTCAAAATACTTTATCAAAATGTTGTATAATAGTAAAAACCCCGTTATCTTCGTTTCGGTTTTTCATAGGATATTGGATTTTAAAGCGGGACTAGATTTCTATCTTGGTCCCTTTTTTTATTTTATACCCCTTCGTTTTTCTTCTTAAAAGAAATATTTCCATCTTTATTCGACCGAATTTCGTTTTCCGCCAAAAGGTAATTAATTACGCTCCAGATCTTCTCTTTTTTAATTCCTTTACAACCTTCCATTATATCATCAATTGAAACAGCTATGTGTTTTGTAAGTTCCATTATCCGGTTACTGATGTCTGTAAATTCTTCGGTTGAGATATAAATAACTTTTTCATTGATGCAGTTATCACAAATACCACATGCGTTTATTTTTACATCGGTAAAATAATTGGCAATGTGCTGACTGCGACAACCGGTTGATTTTTTTATATAACCTATCATGGCTTGTACACGCTCTTCAAAATTTTGTTTTCGTTTAAGATAATCAACCGTATTTATTTTATAATTATCGTTATACATCCTGTTTTGCAAGAGGGTAATCTGCGGTTTATCTTTTTGGGCCGAATAACTGATGATGCCGTAATCATTCAGTTTTTTTAAATCTTTTTTTACAGCCTCAATATCAGCCCCAATAAATTTTGCCAGCTTACTTTCATAAACAGTTGCCGGAAAATCAAAAATCCCTTCATAAGAACGTAACAACCCTTTTAGCAAAGATTCCAAAGCAGGATTTTGTTTTTCAAAATCGGTAAGTTCTTCCCGGTTGTTTGTAAAAACGACCATAGATGGTTTAAAAAAAACTTCATTAAAGCTAATAATATCTTCCTGCTCCAAAGCTTTAATGGCATAAGCAGCGGTAAGGATATTTAATTTAAAAGCGGTTGAAAATGCCGCGATATCAAAATCATAACTTATTCCTTCACCCGAGCCTGCCGGAATCTGCAGATGATTCATGATGGCATTGTAAACCTGTTTTATTTCTTCTTCTTTAGGGAAACGAATGCCGGATTGTTCCTGCAGGTTTTGAATTTCATTATTGTTGTATAATAATACAGCGTAAGCCCGTTTGCCATCTCTGCCCGCTCTTCCCGCTTCCTGGTAATAATTTTCCAGGCAATCGGGTACATCGTAATGCACCACTACCCGTACATCGGGTTTGTCAATGCCCATACCAAAAGCATTGGTACTTACAATCACGCGGGTTTTATTGCTTATCCAGTTTTCCTGCTTTTTATTTCGTTCTTCATTATTTAGCCCTGCGTGATAATAATCTGCATTGATATTATTTAAGCGCAGCAAATCTGAAATCTCTTTAGTATGTTTTCGGCTCTTGCAATAAACAATGGCTGAGCCCGGTACATTTTTAAGTATTTCTAATAATTTATTTTGTTTGGATGGGACATTAAAAACAGAGTAAGAAAGATTTTTCCTTTCAAAAGATTGCTGAAATACTTTCCAGGAGTAAGCAGCTTTTTTATTTAAATACTGCGTTGAATTCACAGACTCCAAAACTCCCCCTTCAGGGGGTTGGGGGGTTTTAAGCTTATCACAAATATCGGCCTGCACAATCTTCGTTGCAGACGCCGTAAGTGCCAATACCGGTACGTTTGGCAATAGCTCTCTTAGTCCTGCTATCCTCAGGTATGGGGGCCTGAAATCATATCCCCATTGAGAAATACAATGTGCTTCATCCACAGCCAGCAAATTAATATTCATGGCCGGCAAAAATTCTAAAAACAAATTGGTTTCTAAACGCTCAGGAGAAACATAGAGGAATTTATAATTACCATAAGCTGCATTTTGAAGCGTTTTTTTTATTTCCAAAAAATTCATGCCCGAGTAAATGGCCAATGCAGGAATACCTTTTTGCTTTAAACCCTCTACCTGGTCTTTCATTAAGGCGATAAGGGGGCTAACCACCAGACATAAACCCTCTTTTGCCAAAGCTGGTACCTGGAAGCAGATGGATTTACCGCCGCCTGTTGGCAATAAGGCCAGCGTGTCTTTTCCATCCAGCACTGTATTAATAATATCTTCCTGCAGTGGACGAAAACTGTTGTAGCCCCAATATTGTTTTAAGATTTCGTGAATGTTCACTTTGATTATTTATGGCTTGAAATTAAACCCTTTTGAAGTAATTTTAGCGATATCAATTAAATTCTGCTTCTGTATTTTTTGCGTTAGGTGATACATAAATTAAAATAATGAAAACAACTTTTCTCTTCATCCTGGCATTCTGTGGATTATCGGCAAATGCACAAAAAGAAAAAAAAGAAAAACCAAAAGAGAAGTTTGTAAAAATTGCTATGTCAACATTGCCAATTGCAGATTTTCCGGAAAATTCTATTCCGGTTTCAGGCATTAGGGTAATACAAAACCTTACAGACAGTATACGAATGGGATATGCCCACAAAGGACTGGATTACTCAATAGCGACATTGATTTTTAAGAAACCCCTTACTGAAATTTTGCAGGAGCAGGTAAAAAGAATGTATAAGCATGAATATAAGAAAGATGGCGCAGTAATATTTTGGGTAATAAAAGATTTACGATTTGGTGCAAAACTTGGCGCTACAGATTATTCTTCAGTGCTCATTATGCCCGATGTTGCCACTACAGACTGCTCCTACACCCGCTTTAATGCAGATGCTTATATTTCTTCTGATGGAAATTTATTTAAAAAAGTGTGCACAATAGATACTGTTTTTTTAGTTTTAAACATGGCAGGTGGGCATGGTCCCGACCTGGAAAATGCATTGAGGGTTCTTTTAAGAAGAACATTGCTAACAGGAAAAGATGTGCTTGAACAGCCTGTTAACGGATTGACTGTTGAACAAATAACTGACATGGCGGCTCAAAAAACTATCATCCCTATATTGATTGATAGCAATTACCGTGAAGGTGCTTATGCCAGTTTTGAAGAATTTCTTGCGAACAGCCCTTCTGTAAAAAATTATGAAACGATTGTTGGTAAAAAGAAAAAAGTAAAATTAATTAATGCAGCAGAAAACAGCCGGAAAGATACATTGAACGTATGGGGCATTTGCAAGAATGGTGAAATATATAAATACCATGAAGAATCATTAATACCGATAGAAAGACAAGGAACGGGTTTTGTTGTTTCCGGTTATGTTGAAAATACTACAAGGCGAAATAATAATAATTTTAATACAGGAATAGCTGCCGGATTAGCGGGATTGGCTGCCGGACTAACGGCAGGAGTTTTTATGAACAGTGGAATTTTTATTACCGTTATTTTTATTTCCGGTAAACCTTTGCTCGTAAATTCTATTCCATATATTGATGACCCCAAGATGCAACCTTTGGCTACCTGTATTGATATGAAAACCGGAGAATTTTCTTTTTAAAATACTTTTTTGTACTTAAGCCAGATAGAATTTATAGCGGGCACCAAAATAATAGTGAAGTCAAGCCTCAGAGCCATGATTTCACTATTATGCAAAACAGAGATTTAGTAAACTTCATCATGATTCCCGATATTTTCAAATATCACTTCATTGTCAGATGCAAAATAAAATATTACCCGTAAATCATAATCAAGACTAAAAGAATAAAAGTCTTTTAAAATACCTTTTAATTTGTGGGTACGTAATTGGGGATGATAAGGGTCCTGGATAAATAAATCAACCTTTTCGCTAAATAACTGTTGTAACCCTGATTGATTTTTTATTTGTTTTTTGTATGCCCTGGCAAAGGCAGGGCTGTAGGCAATCTTTATCATTCTTCATTAAGTGCATTTAATAAATCTGAAGAATTATCATAAAATTTTAAATTACCTCCTTTGTAGAGCACTTTGCTTTCATTTTGATTTTGGAGAATTTGCTGGCGCTTGGTTTCAATAATTGAGTGATGGAGAATTTTCTCTACTTCCTGCATTTCCTCTAAAGAAAGAGAAGTTACGTTTTCAACAATATCAATAAACCGGGGCATAAAAAATTATTTACAACTCAAATATACTACATTCAGATTACTTTTTTATAGTTCAGCCGTATAGAATTGGCGGCCAGCACTACATCGCTGAAACCCATGGCCAGTGCTGCAAAGCCGGGTTGTAATAAACCAATAGCTGCAACAGGTATGGCAACAATATTGTAAATAAAAGCCCAGAAAAGGTTTCCTTTAATGGTAATGAAAGTATGTTTACCCAAACCCAAAGCCAGCGGCAAATGCTGAATGCCATTATTCATTAAAACCACCTGTGCACTTTGTACGGCCAACTGTGTTGCATCACTCATAGAAATGCCGATGGTTGCTTTTGCCAATGCAGGGGCATCATTAATACCATCGCCCACCATAGCCACCGGTGTTTCATTATTCAACTGTTCGATGATCAACAATTTTTCTTCGGGTGTTTTTTCGGCATATATTTTATCAATGCCTAAAATATCAGCAATTTTTTTTGTCCGCTCCAGGTTATCGCCGCTTAATAAAATGGTTTGTATGTTTTTTGAATGCAGGTAACTGATCACATCTTTTGCTTCTGTTCTTATTTCATCTTCCATATCAAACCAGCCAACCAGTTTATCATTCTGTAACAAATAAGCGGTATGTGTTGCATCATCTGTAAGTGTTGCTGCAATTTTATAAGATCCTAATTGATAAATATTGCCTGCTGCATCTTTTGCTTTCATGCCCAGCCCTTTTATCTCATCAATTTTTTTCCAGTTGATGGCATTGTTAATTTTCCAACCGGCAGTTATTGCTTTTGCTATCGGATGGTTGGAATATTTTTCAAGCGAAAAAACAATTTGTTTAAATAAAGTTTCATCAATACTGCTTTGCCATTTGCTTATGGCAAATTGCCCTTTGGTTATGGTTCCCGTTTTATCAAAAACAACCGTCCTGATATTCTTAAATAGTTCCAGGCTTTTTGCATTGCGGAAAAGGATACCATTTTTTGCTGCACGGCCCAGCCCCACTGCAATAGCAGCAGGTGTTGCAAGGCCCATAGCACATGGGCAACTGATCACCAATACGGCAATACTTCTCATTAAAGAATGGGAGCCGCTGATATCAAAAGCAAAAAAATTAATTAGAAAAGTAATTGCTGCTATGCCCAAAACGGCGGGAACAAATATGGCACTTATCTTATCTGCCAGTTGCTGAATGGGTGGTTTTTCGCCCTGTGCCTGTTTTACCAATGTAAGTATGTTGCTTAGCACTGTGTCTTTTCCTACAGCAGTTACCTGTGCTTTAACGGTGCCATCAGTTATTAAGCTACCGCCAATTAACGGGTCTTTTTTAGTTTTTTGTACCGGTTTGCTTTCGCCGGTTAACAAGGCTTCATTTACATATACTTCACCCCACAAAATCTTACAATCTATTGGTACCTGCTCACCGGTTTTTATTAAGATGAGATCTCCAACATGCAGCGCTGAATTCTCTACTGCAAAAATTAATTCTTTATGTTCCTCATCAAAAGCAATCATATTAGCCATAACTTTTTGATGGGCCGCCAGTTTATTTAATTCTTTTTGGGTAGATGCTACAGATTTATGCTCAACCCATTCGCCCAGAAATACAAGAGTAATGATTGTGGCTGCTGTTTCATAAAAAATAAAATCCATACCCAGGTTGCGGATGCTGCCAATTAAACTATAGACAAATGCTGCTGTTGCACCAATGGCAATCAGTACATTCATATTAGGAATACCGCGGCGTAAACTTTTTACTGCACTCACACCAAAATAGCTCATGCCTACAATATAAACGGGAATACAGATGGCTAACTGTATCCAGGGGTTCATTAAAAAATGAATATGCCAGGGCAACATGTGCAGCATTAATACCAACGTAAAAGGCAGGCAGAAGAGGAAGCGTTGTAAGTGATTGGAGAA
>JANNYY010000567.1:0-15962 GCA_031410355.1 Chitinophagaceae bacterium
GCAAAGCAGCACCTAAAAACATGGAGAACAGAAAAAATAAAGCCATTTTAGAACTTCCAAATAATGCAAAAGCTTTGAGGCCCAGTTTCTCCACCCACGTAGCATTTTCAGCAATCAATTTTGGTGGCGGGCATTTTGGGAGTGTAAAAGAATAAATACCCAATACAATTGCAGAAGCTGCAGAAATGTAAAACATATTTCCTGAAGCTTTATTGCCTGTAAGATTAGTAAACCACATAGCTACAATAAAACCAATAGTACCCCAAACCCTGATGGGTGGAAATACTTTTACAACATCATAATTACTGTTCTTTAAAATGGTATACGAAATGGAGTTTGATAAAGAAATGGTAGGCATGTAACAAAGCATGGCGCCAAATATTACCCACCAAAAAGTAGCCGGGCTTTCTACTGAAGGTATGTATGCTAAAAATAAAGCCCCGATAATATGCAGTATTCCGTATAGCTTTTCTGCACTAATCCACCTGTCTGCTATAATACCTGTGATTGCGGGCATTATTAATGATGCAAATCCTAAGGTAGAAAAGATGGCACCAAATTCGGCACCACTCCATTGCCGGGTACCAAACCAATAGTTACCTACTGTAATTAACCACGCACCCCAAACAAAAAACTGTAAAAAGCTCATTAGCGTAAGACGAAACTTAATATTCATATAGCTTTGTTTTATTTATACTTGGAAGATAGACAATTATTGATTTTAGCGAATTACTTTTTTTAGGGAGATCAATTCTGTATAAAAAAAGTAATTGGCTACCTGCGGTATGCACGCTTGTACTTGCCATATTGAATTGCAGGGTTCCATTTAGGAGAACTTTTTAAAACCCTGATCGCTTCAGCTACCGTACCATATCCCGGGTCGTTTTCAGGCTTTATATCGCCAAGAGTGCCATCTGCATTTACAATAAATTTCAAAATAACTGTGTATTCCCCGTCTGGTGCATGATTATCTGCCAGCACTATGGGGTTAAGGGTTTTTCTTAAAAAATCTCTCCATCCCTGTTCGCCACTTATATATTCGGCTTCCTGCAGCTTTCTGGTGAAAACCGAATCTGTCTTTACGCCACCTGTACTGTCATACTCTTTTAATAATCCCCGTTGACCAGTAAAGTCAACCTCAAAATCTATTCTTGGCTTTCCCTTTTTGAATGAAACCTGCATTTCGTGAAAGGTATTTTTGAGACTGTCGGTGAAAGAATATATGTATGAGTAAGTGGCGCTTTTCAAACTGTCGCGAAAAAATAATTGCTCTAAAGTAGGGTTTAAAAAATTATATTTATAGTTGGCGTAAGCAATGCGTATCCCATTTTTATATATCATCGAATCTGTAAGAAAGCCATCTTTATCCCAATACTTCCAAACTCCTTCCATATCATTTTCAAAATAATTCCCTTCCGATTCTGTGGCCATATTATCATAATAAGTTCTGAACATACCATGCAAGGCACTCAAAGCAGAGTCTTTTACACCTGCGGAGATGATCATTTTTCCGGTAGTTTTAAGAAAGCAATTTAGTAGTAACCTGCCATCTTGTTCATACGCTTTGCCAATAATAACTGCCTTTTGTTTACTGACTGAATTGAGATCATTATCGAGGTAGTAAATAAACTTGTAAACTTGGCTTTCACATTTCAATGTAAAAAAGAAAAAAAATAAACATGCCAGTATTTTATTGTTCATTTTGTTGGTATGCAGGATAAAAAACATATTGGAAAGATATACATTTATCAGTCATCTACTACTTTTCTATGAAGGATCATTCAACAAAAATTTAGTGTTTCTACATCTTTTATCATCGTAAATTTGTAAAAATTTTAGTGATGACAGACTCTATAGATATTTTGATTAGCGCCGCAGCTGATAAAGGCCTTAAATCCATCGCCCAAAAAGTAAAAAATAAGGAAAGAATCACCGATGAAGAATGTTTGCAGCTTTTTGAAAAAGGAAGTCTTGCTTTTGTGGGTGCCCTGGCAAATTTCATCCGTGAGAGGCTGCATGGCGATAAAACCTATTTCAACCGTAATTTTCATATTGAGCCTACCAATGTTTGTGTATTCAGTTGCGAATTTTGTTCTTACTCACGTTTGTATGCCCATAAAGAAGAGGGCTGGGAACTAAGTATTGAACAAATGCTTGATATCGTAAAATCTTATGACGGTAAACCCATTACCGAAGTGCATATAGTTGGTGGTGTGCATCCAAAAATGAATATGGCTTATTTTATTGAGCTGATGCAAAAAATAAAAGCGCACCGGCCCGGTTTGCATGTAAAGGCATTTACTGCCGTAGAGCTGGATTACATGTTCCGCAAAGCAAAACTTAGTGTGGAAGAGGGCATGAAACAATTGCATGAAGCGGGATTAGACAGCTTGCCAGGTGGTGGCGCCGAAATTTTTGCTCCTGAAATAAGAGAACAGATATGTGCCGATAAAGTAGATGCAAACGGCTGGCTGGCCATTCATGAAGCTGCTCATAATTTAGGCCTTCACAGCAATGCAACCATGCTGTATGGCCATATTGAAAAATATGAACACCGAATAGATCACATGAGGCGGTTAAGAGAATTACAGGATAAAACCGGTGGCTTCAACACCTTTATCCCGCTAAAATTTCGTAACCGGGATAATGCAATGAGTAACGTTGCCGAATCTGTTACTACAGAAGATATGCGGCTGTATGCCATTGCAAGAATTTATTTAGATAATTTCCCACACCTGAAAGCTTACTGGCCCATGCTTGGCCGCCAAAATGCACAGTTAAGCCTTTCTTTTGGCGTAAATGATATTGATGGTACAATTGATGACTCAACCAAAATATACAGCATGGCGGGCAGCGAAGAACAAACACCTGCCATGAGTACCGAAGAACTGGTTACTTTAATTAAACAGGCAAAGCGCCAACCCGTAGAACGTGATACTTTATATAATGTAGTTAAGGATTACAGCGATGTTGATTTTAAACCTGCAGGCTTTGATGCTTCGCTTAACTAATCTTTTAATAAATAAAAATAACTGGCAATTCAATCCACGGATTAAATTACCAGTTATTTTAAATAAAATTTAGCAGCCCTTAGTTTTTTGTTACCATCTGGCTGTTATTATACATTTCAACCGTGGCCAGTAATTTTTTTGATTGAGGCGATACTTTGGGTTTGCTGTTAAAATATTCCAATGCCTTTGCATCTTCTTTCAACATGCTTTTTAAAACATCTTTTGTGTAGGCAATGATGTACCCGTCATTTCCACTTTGAAGAAAATATTCATCTACTGTATTGGCACCATTATAATATTTGCGGCTATATACATTCAGTTTACCGGATATTACCCTAACAGCAAAGCCAGGTAAGGTTTCTACTGCCACATTACCTTTTTTGGTACTGGTTAATATTTTTGCAGCTACGGCATAATGCTTATTGCTTTGATAAGCCATGATGTCTTTTGAATTAATGATCACCTTATCATCGGCCAGTAAATGCGGCGTTTTTAAAATACCGGTAACTAATTTTAAAGATGCATATTGCTTTGTGCTTCCGTCATTCATTTGAACAAAACACGAAGCAGGAGCTTCATTTTTGATTTCAGCTTCTGATTTTTGATTTTCAACGGCATTTTTGCCAACTGCACAGGAATTTAACATGATTACTATACTACAAAATACAGTAATGGAGGGGATGATCTGTTTCATAGGTTTGGGTTTTTCTTCAAAACGTGCATTTTAAGTAAATATTGTTACAGGTAATAATTAAAGTTTTATTATACCTGCTGAAAAATAATTAAATTGTACATAAAACGCCTGTTATGAAAAAACATTCAATTTTATTGGCAACCCTTTGTGTAATTATCATTACAGTAATTTCCTGTAAAACGGTAGGCCGTATAGCTGCCAAATACTGGTTAAAACGGGAGATAAATGAATTTGTATCTACCTGCGAGAATAAGGCTGGTAAGGTTATTGGCAGTGAAAAAGCACATAAATATTGCGACTGTTCAGTTGACCTTGTGGCTGAACAATACCATAATTACCAGGACGCTAAAAACATCTCTGTGCTGGAAATATTAGATTTTATAAATAAGTGCAAATAAGAGCTGATGCCTGAAACAAAAATGCCCTTTGAATTTCAAAAGGCATTTTTTTATTAAAAATGAAATCATTAATTATTAACCACCACATCTATTACCTGGGTTTTATCAGGACTCTCCCACCGGAACCTTACGGTGTACAGCTTGGCTAATGTAGTTTTTAAGCGGTAAGGTATTTTTAAAGTATAACTTACCGTATTATTTTCCATTGCTCCCTTTACCTGCTTTAAAAGGATTTCCGAAATTTTTATTTCATTAAGCTCACTATCGTACACCCAAAAATTTTCTTTACCCCCAAAAATTCCCGCAATGCTCGATCCCTCAATATCAGGAAGTACCAAACTGGTATAAGCCATTTTAGGCGCAACTTTTATTGTAGTATCAACATTCACGATCATCTTATTAATCTGTAACCCATTACTTATGGCTTTTACTGCATCGGTTGATTTTATAGGTTTTGCAGTACGTGAAACCTGCACAGTTTCGCCCATACGGGCAAAAGTTACCGGCATTTCCATCCTCAACTGGCTTTTACTTTTAAGATCATAAAGCCTTATCTTAACCTGGCCATTAAAATTCCCTTTAGTTATAGTGTTTGGTACCGTAAATTTTATGCTGAATTTTTTGGTATTTACAACACCAAATCCTATGGTTTGATTAGCAGACAGTACATTGGGTACTTTTGAAAGTACTTCTCCTTTTGGAGATAAAATAATTACTTCTGCCCCTGCATAAAACGTTTTATTATTATCAAAGATGAACCCGGCAGGTTGCTGTAATTCAATTTCTACATCTTTATTTAAAGGAATACGGTTGCTGAGCAACATGGCACCGTCTATTTTAACATTTATGGCATCTGCCGACAGTCCTTCGTTAAAGAACCGTAAACCTGATAAAGGTAAAATCCCGTTTTTTTGAGCCTTGTTTGTGTTGATAAGTAAAAAAGTACAACTGAATAATATTGCGAGTTGCTTTAAGAAAGAGGATTTAATTTTCATTGGATTTTAACTTCTTCGGGGTTAACTAAAAAATGTGTGTCCTGACAATAGCAAGATAAGCAAAATATGAACGAAGAGCCAATGGTTTTATTTCATTAATGAAGGGTTTTATGTAATTTTTATGATTAAAAATCATCATTTAGCGAAAAAACAAGTTTACCGTATCGCCATTACAGCGGATATAATGTTCCATACCGCAGTTGCATCAAAAAATTAATCATACTGGCAAATAAGTATTTAAGGGCTGCAATTTACTATAGCGCTTGTTATTATGGTATGAATAAATTTTTTTACTTTAGATTAAAATTACTTTCATGCAATTTGACAGGCTGTTAAAACACCTGCAGGCGGCCGTTCTGTTCAGTAACGATGATATGAATAAACTTATACCATTTATTGAACCCCGCATAGTTAAAAAAAAAGAATACCTTTTTCGCCAGGGAGAAATATGCCGGTACGTGGGATTTGTAAACAAAGGTTGCCTCCGTTATTTTTTTACAGATGAAAAAGCCCATGAGCATATTCTGTATTTTGCTTTTGAAGAATGGTGGGTTGGCGACCTTAACAGTTTTTATATGAATGAACCAAGCCCAAACTGCCTGCAGGTGCTGGAGGAATGCGAATTGTTTCTGTTCAGTCTTACTTCATTTGAAGCTGCCCGGAAAGCAATGCCTTCATTTAATGAGTTTATTACCATGAAACACCGTAAGGCTTATACAGCTGCACAACAAAAAAGTTTAGAAGCCGGGGCCGCTACTGCCGAAGAAAAATATATAAAACTTTTAAATACCTCTCCCAATATTTTTCAACGGGTGCCACAGCATTATATTGCTTCTTATTTAGGTATCACACCAGAGTCACTGAGCCGGATCCGAAAAAAAATAGCCGCTCAATAATTTCTTAACATAGGTCAATGGTTTTTGCCTTTCCCACTATATATTTTTGTTTCTTAAACAATAAAACAATTTTTTATGCAAACAAGTACATTATCTCCTGCATCTGTTGTAAAATCAGGCAGTGGAAAAAAAATGACAGTGGTTGGTCATGCAGCAACCATCAAATTAAGTAATGACCAGGCCAACGGCAATTATGTTTTTGAAGTGGTATCTCCTGCCGGTATGGGCATTCCTCCTCATACACATGCGCATGAAGACGAACTGATCTATATATTAAGCGGCGAATTTGAGGTCTTCCTGGATGGAAAAATTTCTACAGCAACAGCAGGCGATTGGCTTAATTTTACAAGAGGTTCAGCGCATGGTTTTACCAATACAGGTTCACTTCCCGGCAAAACACTTTGGGTAGTAAGTCCCGGTAAAAACTTTGAAGAATTTTTTGATAAGCTGGGCTCGCTGCCTGCCGGCGCACCCGACATGGAAAAGTTAGCAAAACTTTTTTCAGATTACGGCCTGCCTTTATTGCCCATGTGATTTACGGGGTACACCTGTCTTTCAAAACCAGATCAAAATTTGGCAGGCAGTTGTTTGCATACATCGTAATATGCAACTGTTTGTCAACTGGATTTTAGCCGAGCGTAATGCGTTATGCCAGGCATCTCATCTTTTTAGCTGCGATATACTTCAATAAACTCATTGCTTTAACTTATTTTTAAATCAGTTAAGAATAATTAACTGTACGGGCTGGTTAAAATCAGGGAAGAAAACAAAAAAAATCGTTTTTAACCGTTAAATTTAAAAATAAAATTTGCTGTAATGAGTATGAATTTTAGCATAGGTGTTAAAAAGGTATTTACGAAATACTTTATTTTATTACTGTGCTTTACTTTTATAACCACGGCTGTTAACGCCCAAAAAAATAAAGTTGACAGCCTTAATCAATTACTTGCCAAAGAAAAAATTGATACAAACAGGGTTATCCTTATGTGGAACCTGGGCTATGAACTAAGGGTGTATGATCCGGTAAAAGCCCTGCTCATCACAAATGAGGCGCTGTCATTGGCTAAAAGAAAAAAATACACCGAGGGCCAGGTAAGGGCATTGGGCATTATGGCCACTATATTTAATAAGGTTGGCAATTATCCCCGTTCGCTGGAATCTAATTTGGAAAAACTTAAGCTGGTTGAGAAAACCTCAAACCAACAAAACCTGGCCAGTGTATTAATAAATATTGCCATCGTTTATGTTTACCAGGAAGAATACACAAAAGCACTGACCTATTATTATAAAGCTGATTCAGTTATTCAGCTCTATAATATTGGGGATATGAAATATACTATTGCGTTAAACATGGGAGATGTTTACGACCGGCTCAATATCAACGACTCGGCCTACAGCTATTATAATAAATCGCTCGTTATTGCCAGGCAAGTAAAAGATCAATATTTTGAAGGCATGTCGATGATCGGGTTGGGAAATAATTATTTAAAAACGGAACAATATGTTTTAGCATTGGCCAATTATAAAAGCAGTATAGCTTATTTGGAAGAAGCAGGTGATGATGACCTGCTTTGCGAAGCAACACTGGGGCTGGCTAAATTATTCCAAAAAATGCATCAAAAGGATTCTGCAGTTTTTTATGCCCGGCAATCGCTTATGATTGCCATAAAAGACAATTTTTTACCAAGGCGCCTGGATGCTGTAAAATTTTTATCCTCGTATTATAAGGATGAAAAAAATGCTGACAGTGCATTCTTTTACCTGAATACAGTTCAGGAATTAAATGATTCCATTAACAGTAAAAGCAGGGTGAGGGAATCGCAGAGATTATCGGGTGATGAACAGGTAAGGCAGTTGCAAATTACCGAAAATCTGAAGATTGCGAAACGGGAAAGAAAACAACAATTGCAATTGTTGTTCATTGCTATTTTTATACCGGGCTTTTTCCTACTAACACTTTTATTAAGCCGTATAAAATTGCATGTACGTTTAATTAAAATATTGGGAATACTTTCATTATTGATATTATTTGAATACCTGACACTTCTCCTGCATCCTTATGTGTTGGAGTTTACCCATCATACACCGATCTATGAATTGCTGATCTTTGTGTCTATCGCAGCTGTTCTTATACCCCTACATCACCGCGGTGAAAACTGGCTGGTAAAATGGCTAACAAAAAACCGGCCCTTATTTGCCGGTAACAGAATTAAAATGAAGAAAACCAAAATAATCAAAAAAATTACTTAGGGTCATGAATGGGCGCACTATCGCCGGTCACGTGTTCCATGGTGTCGATAACAGTGGATTTTGTTGTTGTTTTTTCAGTTTTGCCATTATCACAGCCAGCTACAGCAACAGTTACCAATAAGATTGCAGCAAGAATAAATTGCAGGTTTGTTTTGATTTGTTTGCTCATTGTTAGTTGTTTTAGAGTATAATTTTACACTTAATTTTTCATATTATCAAACAAAGTATTAACTACTGAAATATTTTTTACATAATTTGTAATAAAATATATATCATGAAGAAAATATTTGTATTTACCTGCTGCCTTCTAATACCCTTTTTTTCCTTGTATGCACAGGCAGTATATGAGTTATCCTTTACGTTTCCAAAGTCACAGGGTTTTATCGAATACAAAGGATTTTTTAATGATTTTAATGGTGGTAAGGGAAAGCTAAGATTAAAGTTTGTACCGCCTGCTGCCAATGACACTATTTTAGTTGATATGGATGTTATGGAAGATGATGCAGAAGTGAATGAGGGTTGTGTTAACAACGGCAGGCTGTATTATAAACTGCTAAATGTAAAATATAAAGCTGGCAGGGACCCCGGTGTTGTTTTACCTAAGTACATCTGTTATCAAAAAAATGCTGCCACGGGTTTTTTTGAACCATCCGGTGTCGCTAATTCTTCAACAGATTGTAAAGCTGATATCGTAAAGTTCAGCAGTATTGCTATTATAAAACAGGCAAATTTAAAAGAACTTGTAGCTGCTTATTTTAAACCTGATGATCTGTTTTACAGGAATGTTTTTGTAAACAATAAGGTAAAAGCATTAAGCGTTTGGGAACACGATGTAAAGCTTTACCTGCTATTTGTTGCCAATGTAACGGACCCAAAGATTGGCACCGCCGACAGGAAAAATATGAAAGATGCCATTGCTTTTTTTGGTAAAGTAAAACAATCGCTGGGTATTAATCAGTTTATATATGATACTATTACAGGTGCCAATTTCACTAAACAAAATGTAGAAAATAAAATCAGAACATTTTTAACTCCCGGGCCAAATGATATTGTAGTTTTTTATTACAGTGGTCACGGTTTTAGATCAGCAAATGATAGCAGGCCGGGGCCATACATTGGTTTGGTATCTAATGATAAACAGGATTACAAAACTAATTCTATAAAACTGGACGATATTACCGAAACAATAAGAAGTAAACGTGGCAGGCTGAACCTGGTAATTAGTGATTGCTGTAATAAAGACCCCGGGCAAACCGGTTCTGTAAACGTTGGCGCAAATACCGGGGGAAAAGGCGGACTGGGCGATTACTGGAGTGATACGAATCTTCGTGCTTTATTTTTGAACCCTACCCCCACTACCATTATGTTTACAGCAGCCGAACAATATCAGATTGCACTCAGTAATCCTGAATTTGGAGGATATTTTTCAAACTTTTTCATAACTGCTATGGACAATCATTTAAGTTATAATAAAACCAATGTTACATGGGCCGATATTATAAAACAAACCATAGACAATACCTGGCGTAAAGCAAACCGTACGTGGTGTAATGAGGCAAAAACCGTTAAATGTAACATGCAGGTACCTGTATCCGAACCCCGCTTTTAAGAACTGTACACTTTAATAACAGGCCTGATCCAAAATTAACTCCCACATTCTTAAACCGGGAAAAGGTGAATACTATGCGTATATGATCAACGTGATTGTAAAATTGATTCACCATATTCTTTTCCTGTAATACCCGGTATTGTTTTTTTCCAATCAGCATCCTTACGCAGGTTCCCCAGCGCAGCATCATACTTTAAAACATAGTGATAATTAAACCCGGACTGCATAGCCAGCTTCAGCCATTTCCAGGCCTGGGCTTTATTGCCTGCCATAGCATAAAGCCTTGCAATGGTATAAAGGTTCATACTGTCTGCTTTATTCCGCAATAAAAGCAGGTTGTAAATTTCCAAAGCCCGCTTTGTATTTTTTGTCATTACCGCCAATTTTCCTTTAAGCGTTGTTAATTCAACATTAAAAACAGGGTTTATATTTTCAGCATCGTTTAATAATTTTTGGGCATCATTAAAGCGGCCATCATACATATTGAATTTTGCAAGCAATAATTGTTTATCCATATTTATTTCTTGTTTCTGCAACAGTGAATCAAGTTGTGCAAAAGCTTCTGCAAACCGGTACGAAACCGTATATGATTCAACGAGCTTATTCCTTGTGCCTGCATCATTGGGGTTAAGCATTATGGCTGCTTCATAAAAATAAATGGCAGAATCCGGTAGCCGCTGCCAAACATACAGGTCACCTATCTTAGTATTCACATCTGCCAAAACCATATCATCATCCTGCAGGTTAATGAGTGCTTTTTTTAAATAGCCAATACCATCTGTAAGGAGCTTGAGCGTTAAAGGCATCTTTGATACCGGTATTACTGTTCCCCAGGGAATTAAACGGGGCAATGCTTGCGTAGCGATCTTCATAGTGGGCCTTTGCATGGATTTGTACACCACTTCGCCGGTGAATGGGTCAAGCATTTTTATATCATCCCTGTACAGATCAGGTTGGCTTCGAGCAATACTATATTGAAAGATACCTGCTTTTAAATTCCATTCAGCGCTTTCGGGATACAACCCTGTTACCCGTTGATAAAAATCAGTGATCTCAACCAAACCATTGCCGGTTATCGCATAATATTCCTTTAACAGGACTTCCGCTTCATAAAATTTGCCTATTTTTTCAAAAAGGCCTGCCAGGCTTATATATCCATTTATTCTATTACGGTTCTCTGCAATAAATTTCCGGTAATATGTTTCTGCATCGCCAAAATGATTCCAGTTTTCATAAACCTGCGCCAGTAAAAAATGATCTTCTGCTTTTTCGTAGTAACCATACCTGAAATAGGTATCGGCACAGGGGCTCACTATATATTCAATACTGGTTAATCCCAGGTTCCATAAAGAATCAGTATATTTTGTAAAAACCGAATCGGGCAAATAATGATCAATGGCCTGTTTAAAAACCAGTTCAGCTTCCTGCCAGCGCTTTTGATCTGCCAGCGTACGGCCCAGGTAATGATATGCAAGCGGATTTTTTATGTCCAGGGCAATCACTCTTTTAAAAGCACGCTCTGCCTTTGCAAGATCATAATCACGATAAGCCGAGTAACCCAGGGCAAACTGGCCCATAATGTCCTTGCTGTCCGTATTCGCTGAATCAATATTACATTCTATACCTGGTGGGAGAACCATTTTAGGTAATTTCATTTGCCTTGTATTGGTCACTTTATCGAAAAAAAATCCCTTCTTTCTTTCTGCCGCTTCAAAGAGCATGGAGTCAGCCTCTGCAAATTGTAGTGTCTTCATGTAAATATTTCCCAAACTTTCAAATGGAAGAAAATGCCGGTTATTAAGTTTTATGCTTTTTTGAAAAGCTTCTTCGGCCTGCAGCAACGCCGCCTTTTTTTCATAAATTAGGCCGTAGCTCATATACAGGTCCTGGAGATCTGGTTGCAGGCTTTTAGCCGAATCGGCAAATAAAACCGCCTTTTCAAGCTTACCTTTATCCGCATACAGGTCTGCGAGGTTTGAGCGGGGGATCGCCCAATCAGGTGCTCTCAATGCAGCTATTTTAAAATACTTTTCGGCTTCCCCATCATTTTTTTTATAACTATATAAAATGCCCAGTTCATTAAAAATATAGGCGGCAAATTCTTCAATTGCGAGCGCTTTTTTTTGTTCGGCCAATGCCTTCTCAATCAAAGGCTTTTTATTTTCTGTAAGCGGAATCTTTAAGCGGGCAGCCACACCGGTAAAATAATGTAGTTTAAACCTGATCATGTTATAATAATACTCATTATCGGGGGGTATTAATTTTGAAGCAACCTGGTACATACGAGGATAAATATCATAGCTACTGTAAGCAGCGTTATAGTACCTGCGTTTTTCCAGATCAGCAGCATCGCCTTTAAGGTATTGGGTAATTACCTGCTGGCCCGCAGCATCAAACAATACAGCCAGCCTGCCGTTAAACTGTTTTAATGCTTCCTTATCTGTTCTTAATGTTTGTTGCAGCTCCTCTAATTTTTTTTCGCCTGCAACATCCATCAAATCATTTTTAAAAACCTCTATCAGCCTTAAACTTATATTTTCTTTAGCTATTTCATCCAGCTTAAATGTATCAGTTAAAGCCTCCAGGCTTTCTTTTCTCAGTAAATTGAAAAAATATTCTTCTCCCGATTCGGGTATCACCTCTTCTGCAAGGGCAGCATTTAATGCCAGTTGCCGCTTAGTATCTTCAGTAACCGCCTGACTTGCAGATTGCATTACTTCAGCAACAACTTTGCTTAAAACAAAACTTCCATTACCATTTACTACCGGGGTTTGTTTCAGGTTTTCCATTTTCAGCACTTCATCATTTGCAAGGGAAGATTCCAGGTAATTTTTTATATCATCAACAGTTACCAAACCCTTCTTATTCTTATCGGCCAAACCTTGTAAGCCGTTTACCAAGTAATAAGAAAAAACACCCCTTCCATGATCCCACCCTTCATTTTCATTGGATAGTTGATCAGCAGAACTGGACGTAATACGAATCTCTTTACCCCGTAACTTTCTTAATTGATTGCCTGCCAGAAAATTTCCTTTGAATTTTTTTTCAGTGAGTTTACCCGAATGGCAGGCATCTGTAATCAGGATTACATGGGCCTGCTTTTCTGATGAAAGCGTATTGGCAATGTCATTTAAATAATCAATACTAAGGGCAAGTTTTACATAATTGATCGGGGGCGAATCGTAGCAAATCAGGAAACCGTTTTTATACATCGTAATATTTTCAAGATCGCCATGGCCGGAGAAATAAATATAGACAATATCATTATTATCTTTTTTACAAATGTTCTTTAACCAGTAAACAGCATCGTATACAGCGCCGGTGGTTGCTGCCGAATCAATCAGCAAACGTATATTTTCTTTTGGCACCGAGCCGCCTGCTTTTGATTGTAAAAAACCGGCAAAAACTTCTGCGTCCCTGTTTGAAAATTGCAATTGAGGAATATCAGGGTCAAGGTATTTGGCAACACCAATGATAAGTGCATAGGTATTCCCAGTGCCGGAATTGATTGGGCTTGCCTGGCCAACGGGTGCCTGGGCAAAAACAATTTTACAACAGCAAAAGCAAATAATAAAAACCATCTTTTTTTTCATGATATCAATTTATCCCATATTCTTTTTTTGACAGATTTTTAACCAGGTCTTTCCATTTTTGAGTTTTACGTAATTCATTCATTTCGGTATCCATCTGCAGCACAAAAGAATAATTGAATCCGCACCTGATCGCTGTTTCCAGCCATTGTAGAGCCTCCCCGTTTTTGCCGGTTTTGGCATAAAGCCGTGCTAATGTATATGCAGGCATTCTTTTTTGCCCGTCCGTAAGAAGGCTCTTCTGTAAGTATTTCTCATAAAATGTAATCGCTTTTTCGGGTTTATTCTCCAGCATCATTGAAAGACCCTGCAGACCCATTATTTCGGGTAATGCGTTTGGATAATTAGTTTTTGCTTCATCAAGTATTTTACCAGCCTTTTCGAACCCGCCCTCCAGTATATTGAACCGGGCCAATAACAATCTTTTCTGAAGATTTGTCTGGTTACTGTCGTATAAATAATTGAGTTGCTCCAATGCGGCCCGGTTCTTATGCAGCGCTAAGTAAATATCAACCAATACCAGCCGGGTATTTGCATTTTCAGGAATCAATTCAAGCGACTTTACATAATAAGGCCAGGCCTGTTTTTTTGAACCGGCCCAAAGGAATATGTTAGCGATCTTAAAATAGATATCCGCCAAGGTTTCTTTTTCCGATACCCATTCTGCCGCCTTAAGGAGGTTTAATATACCGTCTTTCCGGGGAGTAAGGATAGCGCCTGCCAGAATCAATTCTTCACCCGTACCAGGTAAGTAAAATAGATTCTTCTGCTCTGAAATGGCCGGCCGCAATATTACCGACGACGAAACAAAATCCGTGTTTTTTTCCAGGGCATTAAATACGGATACATCGATGAACAATTCCTGGTTTAGCCGGGGAGCCCACACGATTGAATCAAGGTAAGGGATACTTGTTGCATAAGCCGCCCTGTTGTACAACAATAAGCCGAGCCGATAATACCAATCTCCGTTGCCGGGAAACTTTTTGATCATTCTTTTGTAGAATGCGTGCAACTCGAGAGCGGATTGTTCCTTATCAGCCTCTGCGAAATTGAGTATTACCTGTTCGGCTTCGGCATAACGCCGCTGTTTTTCCAGGAAATGATACAGTTTTAAATAGCCACCCTTTTCCTTGGGCAAATTTTGTATCAATTTTCTTAAATACAATTCTGCATCATCCATATGTTTCCATGATTCGCATGCGGCGATTGCAAAATAATAATCCTCTTCACGATCATAATATTTCCGGAAAAAATAATTCTCAAAACAGCCATGGGGGTAGGGATATTTTACCGAAGCCTTCACGGAATCGAAATAACTTTTAAATTTTTTCTTATCCCGGTAATAAGCCATTGCCTCTTTAAACATCAATTCTGCCTGTTCCCATCTTCCCCTGTCGTAATACATTTTACCCAGGTAATGGTATGCCAGGGGGTTTCTTTTATCGAGGCTGATCACACGTTTCAAAATGGTTTCTGCTGTATCGCGGTTAGGGTTTATCCTGTCAACGAACTGCAAAGCTTGTGTAAAAAGTAAAAAAATATCATTGGGCGGGAAATTAGCAACCCTCGGGCAAGATTGTGTGTGGGTTTCCTGATCCCGCTGGATGGGAGAAATAAAATCTTTCTCCAGCGGGGTACTTTTTACGTTATCACTTGCTTTGTGGAGACGTGCTTCATAAAAAAAAGAATCGGCAAGGGCATAGTCTGCTGTTTTTAAGTAAATCATTCCCAGCCTTACAAAAGGTATGTATTGCCTGGAATTTTTTTCAATGGCATTGTGGTAAGATTCTTCAGCAAAAAGTTGATTGCCCAGCCTTTCGTAAAGTATGCCCCAATTGATACTTAACAATAGTAAATTTTTTTGCAAACTATCGGCTTTGGAACAGGCCGCCATTGCTGCATCATATTTTTTCATTAACCCGTAAAGACCACATAAATTTAAGTATGTTATAGCCCAGTCAGGCGACAATTCAGCCGCTCTCTTATAATATTTTTCAGCTTCAGCATATTTTTCTTTATGCTGGTACAAAACGCCCAGCTCGTTTTGAATATAAGATGCATATTCATCCAGTGCCAGGGCTTTGTTTTGTTCAGCGAGCGCCTGTTCTACCAGTATTGATGGATCGGCTGAAACAGGAATTTTTAGCCTGAGCATTACGCCCGTAAAATAATGTAAGAAGATCGCTGCGCTATTGGCCCGGTATTCGTCGCCCTGCGCAAGTTTTAATGCCACCGTAAACAGCTTTGGATATATATCATAACCGTTCCTTTCAGCGTTATAATAACTGCGCCTTTCCATCTCTTCGTCGCTCCCTTTAAGGTATTGCCTGATCACATCTGCCCCCCTGTCGTTAACGCGGATGCTGAGTTTGAGGTTGAACATTTTTAGTTCTTCGGGGTCTTCTTTTAATTTGCTTTCCAGGGTTTTAAGTTTTATTAATTGCGTTTGGGTTAATCCCCGTGATGCAAACTCATTTATTACATTGAAAGCAATGGCTTCAGCAGCAAGTGAATCCAGT
>JANNYY010000568.1:0-7839 GCA_031410355.1 Chitinophagaceae bacterium
GTTTCTCAGAGACATAAATGCGTTAACTGTTCCAATGCTTTCGAAAGATGATTTTGCTGAAATAAAGAAGGCAATAAAAGATAGAGTTTCAGAACTTTCGTAAAAAACGATCAGCCAGTCGAGTAAGCAAGGGGAATTTCACCCCCTGCTCCTCACAACTTGTCCCGCTGAGACGGGAGAACCGTATGTGAACCTCTCTATTCACACGGCTCTTAAAGATGATGTTGGCAATTAGCCCCGCCAACGGGCGGGGCACTCCAATGATCAAACAGTCTGGGCTGCATTTTGTACAACGTGTTCAGCCACCTGCAGCTCTTGCGCAGGCTCATTCGCTTGTTCCACTTGCACCATTTTTCAAGGTGCCGGTTTACAAAGCGCCAAAGGTCGTTCAGGTTCCGTTTTATAAAATGACAGTAGTAGTTTTGACAGCCACTCACCAATGGATTTTAAGATCTTGTTTAAATACCCATACAGGTAAAGTTTTAAAAGTACCCCGGGTGCATAAGGAGGCCGACTTTCGTTCTTGTGTACTGTTTTTGGAAACCTAATTTTTGTAAATCAAGCTTATCAATAAATGCATCCATAAGCCTTACCGGATTATCGGCAGCCATCTGGTCATCTAAAGTAGCAAAGCAGGTTTGATTGAGTTGTATACTGTTATAATTTGCATGGCTTCATTTTACGAAAAATCATACAGGTTTTGCAACTATTAACATTGTGCATATATTTATAGAGCTGAGTGAGTTTTTTCACAAACACAGCCGTAAGTTTACCTATAGGGAAGAAAGTATCGGGTTATTCTTTTTTCCTTAAAAAATAAAATCTACCCTTTGCCTTTTTTGCCTGGGTAGCCACAGATTTCATTGTTTTAGGATCTTTTGATACTGTGGCGTCCTTGATTACCACGGCATAAAGCGGACGGGCTGCTGCCATAATTAAATTTATTTATTTTGATACCTACTCTGTTACCGGCTTTTCGGTTTCCGCCGTCAATTAATTTGAGCATATAATTTGAAAAGACAAACTAATAAAATAAATTATTTAATGCAAGTTTTAAAGGCTGCATTTTAAATGCAGCAACAAATTACAGGTTGCCAATAGGGGTAATGGATTTTTTAAATTGAAATGAAATTTATAAAAGTTGAAAACTTTTGCAGCAATTAAATAACTGTATTTAAATAAGGCGTTTTACCCCAGTGTTTGATCATTAAAAATGTATGTTGTTATACCTCGAAGGGTTACTAAAATTATTTAACCTGTTGCAAAATTTACAGCCGCTTCAGCATGAATAAAAGTAGTATCAAAAACAGGTACGCTGCAATCTTCCTGCTTTACCAGGATAGGTATTTCGGTACAGCCAAGAATAATACCTTCCGCACCTTTTTCAATTAATGTATGAATGATCTGCAGGTATTGCAATTTTCTCTCCGGCAAAAAAATTCCTTTGCTGAATTCGTTATAAATACTGTTGTTGATAAATTCTATATCTTCTTCATTGGGTACCACAACAGTAATGCCTGCTGCTGCAAGTTTGTCTTTATAAAAAGACATCTGCATGGTATATTTTGTGCCCAGTAATGCAACTTTTTTTAACCCTTTCTTTTTTACTGATTCAGCAACAGCGCCGGCAATATGAATTACCGGTATTGTAATGGCAGCCTGTACTTCGTCAGCAATGTTGTGCATGGTGTTGGCACCAATCATAATGCAGTCAGCTCCTGCAGCTTCAATATCTTTTGCGGCTTTACACATAATGAGCGCAATGCCGCCCCAATCCTGTTGTTCAGTTAACACTTTAATTTCTGCAAAGTCAACTGAGTTTAAAATGATCTTTGCGGCATGTGCACCGCCAAGCGTTTTATTGGTAAGCTCATTCAATAAACGGTAATAATCTAAAGTAGAGTACCAGGTGAGGCCTCCAATTAGTCCGATGGTTTTCATGCTGCATTTTTGTTACAATAAAATTAGCGGGATATCAACACATGACAACAATTAATTTTCGGCAGGAATATCTGCTCTTAAACCAGCCAATGATACAAAACCTTTTATATTGGCAGCCGTCCAGCCAATATTAAAAATACCTCCCTGTAAAACCATAACATTTGTAAATCCCCTTTTTACCAATGCGTCTGCTGTTTCATGTGCTGCTGCTCCTCCGGTAAAAACATATACGATAACAGGTTTTGTTTTATAATTTTCGATTTTAGCCCATTGGTTACTTATGTCTGCTGCAGGTATATTTATTGCATTTTGAAGATGACCCAGGTTTTGCCAGTAATTTTTATGTTTATTCGTAAATTCTTCCGTTGTTCTTGCATCTAAAAAAAGATACTCTTTTGTAGTTGCTAAAAATCCCTGCAGTTGTTGGGCATTAATCATTTTATAAGGCAGTTTTGATACATAAGCCGAAGCCATGCAGGGCAATTGTGCAGGATCTGTATAAAGCAGCCTGTCGTAACCTTCCAGTAAAACAGAAACATTTTGGTAATTTTTTGTTTTAAGTAATTCTGCGGCCTGGGTGGCATCATCGCCAAAAATATCGGTAATTATTATTTCTTTACCAGTGGGCACGTTACTAATTTGTTTTTCAAGATCAGCCAGGGGAATATGTACGGTATTTTTAAAATATCCATAAGCATTCATTCTTGCATCAGGGCTTATATGGTTAAATGCCGAGTCGTCTCTTACATCAAGTAAAAAAATATCATTACGTGCTTTTGATATTTTATTACACAGATCAGTTGCAGATATAATGTTGTAGGTTTTCTTAGTTTCAAATTTATTGTACAAACAGGTATTTGATGCAGCAGGCAATTGCCTTAGCCCCGTGATGCCGCCATTAATATTAAATACCTGCGTAAAACCACTGTCAGCAAGCATTTTACTTGCTCTCCTGCTGCGCTGGCTATGAGAGCAATACACAAAAACAGGTTTGTCTTTGTAATTACTGATCTCCCCAATTCTTTTTCCCAGTTCCCTTGCTTCTATGTTATATGCATTTTTAAACCGGCCCAAATTCATAGCCATGAATGAGGTGTCTGCATATTCACCCGGCGAACGCACATCCAGCAAAAAAGCACCGGGATGACTGTTTAATTCGTTACAAAGATCCTGCAGAAAAACAGTTTTAAAAAGTACATTATCATATTTGTATTGGGCAAAGCCGGTTAGGGATAACCAGGCAGTACAAAAAAGAATATATAATTTTTTCATGTAAATAAATTTAAAAATCAAAGTAATCAATGATAACTTAAGAGCAGCACAATTTTGATAAATGGAAAAACAACTGTCGCATTTTTACATTTGCTTTTCGCCCGCAAAACCGTACATTTAATTATGCAAAACATTATCACGCAACTGCAGAGTATCATAGAGGATTATACTCCCCAATTACAACAATTAAATGAAGAGACTTTTTCTTTTAAACCTTCCCCATCCAAATGGAGCGGTAAAGAATGCCTGGGCCATTTGATTGATTCGGCATTAAACAATGCCAGGCGTTTTGTAATTGCACAATACGAGGACAAGCCTTTTATTGTTTACGACCAGGATAAATGGGTAGCAGCTTCAGGCTATCAAAACTATCCGCTTAACGACCTTGTAGATCTTTGGGTACTCATCAATAAACATATTGTTATCATCCTTAAAAATATGCCGCATGAAAATTTTGACCGTGAAGTACAAACACAGGAAGTACATGCTATAAAATGGCTGACAGCCGATTATAACAAGCACCTGTTGCATCACCTGCACCAGGTTTTGCATTTAGAACCTGTAGCGTATCCATAATTTTTTTTGAAAAGTTTTATCTGAGCAAAATAGTAGTTCCCTGCTTTTTATGGGTATCCCCATCCACATCAACTGCTTCAATCATCCACACAACAGTTTGCATATCTGCCCGCTGCCCGTTAATTCTGCCATCCCATCCCGGCCTGTCGCTTTGCATTTGATACAATAATTTTCCCCAACGGTTATACACCCTAAAATAAGTGACAGCGCTAAAGCCCATTAATACCGGCCGCAGGTAATCATTAAGGCCATTACCATCTGGTGTAAAGGAGGCAGGAACATAGATCTCAATTTTTTTACGCGTCTTCACCATTTGTGTATCAACCGTTATGCAACCAACAGGTGTTTTTAATTGAATGGTATATAACTGAGGATAAAGGCCGCGGAACTTTGGACTATAACTTGTTGGAAAATCTAAGTTTAAAGATGGATTCCATAAAACTTTGGTGCCGATGAGCCTCGCCTGTAGTGGTTCAGGAAAATTCATAACTGCAATTTTTTCCGGGTACCTGGTGCCAGGTACCGGGGCCTCAATCACCACATCAAATTGTTTTACAGTTAATGGCTGAGGGCATTGGTTGGTGTTTACAGATAATTTAATTGTGTAATTACCCGGAGCAGGATAACTGTAAACCGGGTTTATTTGTGAAGAGGTTTGGCCGTTTCCAAAATCCCATAAAAAATTAAGTGGGATTCCCGTGTTATTAATTGTTTTGTTTGTGATGGGCAGCTTTAAGTTTACACATACAGGCTCAACATAAAAATCGGCTATGGCATATTTATGAACTTTAACACTGAATGAAGAACTGTCAATACATCCTTTATCAGATGTAGCGATCATTTTTACAAAATAATCACCTGGCCGGGCATAACTATGTGTAACGTTTGTTGTGGTGGCAGTTGTTCCATCGCCCAAAATCCATACATATTGCAATGTACCAGGTAAAACAGTGCTGTTATTTATAAAATTAAATTGGTTATTGGTAAAGCACTGCTGTGGGTTTGCAACTGAAAAACCAGTAACCGGTTTTGGGTTAACCGTAATATTAAAAGAGATGCTGTCGTAACAGTTTTTATCAGAGCTAACTAAAAGTTTAACTGTATATGTACCTGGTGATGCATAGCTGTGCGTTACATCCCTGCTTGTGACTGTGTTTCCATCGCCCAAATTCCAATTGTACCGTAAAGTACCTGCGGATAAAGTACTGGTATTGCTGAACACAAATTGATTGGCAGGTAAACACTGTTCAATTGTATTTATAGTAAAACCTGCAAGCGGACTGGCATTTACTTTCACAGTAAATGAAATGCTGTCTTTACATCCCTGGCCGGATGTGGCCAACAGCTTAACAGTATATATGCCGGGCTGTGTATAACTGTGCACTTCATTAATATTAGTTGATGTGGAGCCATCACCAAAATTCCAGTTATACATTAATGTACCCGCCGCAATGGTGCTTGTATTTGTAAATACAAACTGGTTGTTTTTAAAACATTGTTCCGGTATATCTACATTAAACCTTGTTACAGGTACAGGGTTTACGGTAATAACCATGGGTGCAGTATTTAAATTGCAACCCGTAAAACTAAATAATGTTGCATAATAAGTTCCGCTTTGCAATACAATGTAATCTGTTTGGTTGGCACCGGGTATGGCAACATTATTTTTATACCATTGAATACTGTCTGCAGGAAGAACCCGCAAAGTATCTGCTGTGCTTCCATAAGTACAAAAAACCGGGTTGCCAATAAGCACCATTGTATTATCTATTGTTGCAGCCTTTACAAGCACCGTGTCCTTGGTAGCACAGCCACCTCCGGCATTGGTTGTAGTGATAATATATTCCGTTGTAATAGAAGTAGTGGCAACAGGATTTGCAATTGTTGGATCATCTAATCCCGTGACGGGGCTCCACGAATAAGTTAATCCGGGCCTTGAATTGGCACCCAACTGTACCGGCGCATTGTTGCATGAAAGCCTGTCGGGGCCGGCAATTGACTGTAATGTAAGTGTATCAAATAAATTGGCATATAGTGTGTCCAGGCAGCCAAAACCATTAAAGGGTTCTAAAACTACGGCAATGGTTGAGCCTGAAGGTGGTGGCGGCGTAAAATTAATAGTTTGCGCATTACCCAGTATGTTTATAAAGCCTGCATCCCACCAGGTATATTTCTCATATCCAAAAGGCGCTGTAACATTTATAAATGCATCATCGGGGCAATAGGTTGCACCGGTAAATGAACTGCTGCATTCGGAATTAACATCAATGTAAGCGTAGCCAAAATGTTGCTGGAAAATACAATCAGCAGTTTTAAAAAACAATTGAATTGTTTTGCCGGCCAGGCCATCCAGTTTAATGGAAGTTGCCGTCCAGTTTTTACACCATACTGGTGTGCCTGTAGTATTGGTGTTTGATAAAAAGAAACCGGGTAAAGTTGGACTGCTTGTTGAATAAAAAAAGTCAAAAGAAGAGCAATCTATTCTTTGATTGTCGGTAACATTCCTGATGTCAATAACCATCCTGGGCTGTTCCCAGTCAAAATGCACAGGCCCCTGGAAAACTACGGCGTAATTGTAAATGAGGCTGTACGTGTTTTGCCCTGCGGGGATGGTAAAAGTATAAGATACACCTTCTGCTTCATGCCCCCCGGATGTGTTTCCTAACTTTATTGAATGGCCGCTTCCGTTAGGGCAATTTACCGGAAACCGGCCAAAAGGATCACGGCCATCTCCCGGGAATGTTGATTGCATGGTATGCCTGCCTGCCACAGGCCCTGGTACAGGCGTTAGGTCAATAACATTTTTGGTACCGATTATATAGGTTGTCCCTGTCCAGCATTGCCAGTTTGTAAAATCACCATTTTCAAAATCAATATTGGGTGGGCATTGAGCATGTACAATTTTATTGGTTGCCAAAAATAAGATCAGCAACAATAAATATTTTAACCGGAATTTATTAAACGCAGATAATTTATATAGAAGTATATGCATTATTTGGTAATCACTACCCAGTAAATATAACCTTTTAAAACAGTTAAACAATACCGGCTGTCAAATACAAAATGATTGTTTATCTCACAAAGTATAAGGATAGCAAATCACGATGGTTACTATTTGAGTTAGTGCATCATTAAGATTCAACAATGTATTTAAGCTAATGTATCAGTACAGTTGTGCCCTGCTTCCTGTGTACTTTTCCATCCACATCAACAGCTTCAATCATCCATATTACGGTTTGTAATTCTGCCAGTTGCCCATTTACTCTTCCATCCCAGCCTGGCCGGTCACTTTGCATTTGAAACAATAGTTTTCCCCAGCGGTTATACACCCTGAAGTAATTAACCCTTACAAAACTCATCAATGAAGGGCGCAGGTAATCATTGAGGCCATCACCATTGCCCGGTGTAAAAACAGTGGGCACATAGATCTCTATTTTTTTACGGGTTTTAACCAGTTGTGTATCTACCGTAAGGCAGCCGGTTAAAGTTTTTAATAGCACGGTATATAATTGCGGATCAAAACCTTTGAAATAAGGTTTGTAACTGTACCGGTTATCGAGGCTGAAGGACGGGTTCCAGAATGCAGTGCTGCCAATATTTCTAGCCTGCAATGCTTCAGGAAAATTCATTACGGCATCTTTATCCGGATACCTGATACCAATTGCCGGGGCATCAATCACAATATCTAACTGCTTTATGGTTGTTGTTTGCAGGCATTGGTTTGAATTAACCGATAATTTAATGGTGTATGTACCAGGAGCGGGATAACTGTATGACGGATTTATTTGAGTTGAGGTTTGGCCGTTTCCAAAATCCCATAAAAAATTAAGCGGAGTACCGGCAGTATTAATTGTTTTATTGGTAACAGGGAGTTTTAAGTTTACGCAAACAGGCGCTGCATAAAAATCGGCAACAGCGTAAGGAAAAACCTTCACATTAAATGTACTGCTGTCGGCACAACCTTTATCAGATGTAACAACCATTTTTATAAAATAATTTCCTGCCTGGGTGTACGTATGTGTTACGTTCCTTGTTGTATCAGTTGTTCCA
>JANNYY010000569.1:0-4555 GCA_031410355.1 Chitinophagaceae bacterium
TAATTTAAAAAATGAGAACACGATGAAAAATCCTGCCATAAAATGATTCATCCAGCGCATCCAGGCAAATTCACCTGATACCCATTCCACCGCCAATGTAATACCTATTATATATCCAAATATCAGCAGGATAGGTTTATAGGTTTCTATCCAGGATCTTTTTTCTTCTTCCTCAAAAACAGTAGCTATTGGCTGATACAGCTGATCGGCTTCGGCTAATTGATATTTCGGATAATCTTTTAGTGCCGCTTTCAAATCAGCCGTTGCAATATGTTTATCCATTTCAATGGAGGCTTCGCCTTTAGCCAGGTTAATACTAACGTTTTTAACGCTGTTTACTTTTGATAAAAGACTTTGCACTTTCGCCTGGCAACCCGTGCAGGTCATACCGGTAATGTTATAAGTATGTGTCATAATAAAAATTTATTACACAAAGGTCTTATAACAGGCTGGTAAGTATGTTACAGAATTATGGAAATGATTTATAGATCATTGTTTTGTACCTTATCAAGAGAAAGGCGGTTTTGATTGCCCATTTTTTTAAAATGCGTTGGCGTTAAACCGGTAACCTTTTTAAACTGTGCCGAAAGATGGGCCACGCTGCTGTACCCAAGACGGTAAGAAATTTCGCTAAGATTCAGTTCATCATAAACCAGCCACTCTTTTACTTTTTCTATTTTTAGTAAAATAAAATACTGTTCAATGGTTATCCCTTCCACTGCGGAAAATAACCGGGAGATATAACTATACTCTTTATGAAGTTCCTTACTTAATGCTGCGCTAATGCTGAAATGTTCTTCCAGTTGTACTGACTGAATTTTTTTAATGAGCAGGTTCTTTATTTTTTCAATCTGCTTTTGTTTTTGATTATCCAGTATTTCAAAACCCAGTTCTTTTAACCGGTTGTTCAACTGCAGCAATTGTTTTGCCGATGCCGGCTTTTGCAATTCTGCTTCACCCATGGTTACTATAGCCGGTTGTAGTTTCTGTTTAACCAGTTCCGCTTTAACTACCATTACACAACGGCTGCAAACCATATTTTTTATGTAGATTTTCATATTGATTGTAATTTACGACAGGATTACATGTGCTTCAAAATTAAACTGTATTAAAAAGCCCCTCAACTTTTGATTAGGGGCATATGATTTTTTTTGTAGTACCATAAAGACTGATATCAAACAAAATAATCAGCTTCTTTAAAAATCTACATATCAAATTTGATACAAAGCAAACTTAATGCTGGATGAACACCCCGTTATTGGCAGGTAAAATATTTTTATTTGATTTCATGGGTGCTTCGTTAGTTATTTTAGTTTAATAATTTTTAAGCGTTTAAAACTTAAATAATATATTAGCAATGGCAGTAACATAAATTGTAATACGGGAGATATCCCCACATTAACGATAGGAAGGATGGGCATAGAACCGGCGTAAGCCCAGGTTCCTAATGCTAAATGCCTGATTTCTGCTAAAACGGCACCGGTTCCTCCTGTCAAAATCACAATGATAATACCCTTCCATTTTAAGTGTTCTATCCAAAAAAAGTTTCTAAATATAATAGCAAAACCAAAGTAGAGGAGCAGAACCATGATCACATCTGCAAGGGTAGCTAAAGCACAAAATGCTATGTGATCAATATTGTAAGAGGGGTTTTTATAGAAAGGGATTTGGAATAATTCCCATGCAAAATTTAACAGGAATGAAAAAACAGTTGTAGTTATAATAAATCTATTGAAAGCTTTCTTATCAGTAGCTTTTTTTAACAAGAAGAAATATGATATTCCTACCAAAATCAAAGCTATAACCGGGATCAAAAAAATAATAGGTTTTAGATTATTCATTTATCTTAATGATTATTGGAGATTATTAAATCATATTTTTGACTTACCTATATTTATTTATTTTTTCAACATACTTTCTGAAATTTTTTATCAACTGTTTGTTTAGCCTGCTCTTATATTGAATGCTGTCAGGGGTTTTGGGCCAAATAAAAAGGACAAAGTCAAAATGGATTGACTTTGTCCTCTGAGGTGGCCTCGCCAGGAATCGAACCTGGATCTGGGGCTTCGGAGGCCCTTATACTATCCATTGTACTACGAGGCCGTTACAGTTAATTGATTAATCAGGTAATTGAGGTCTTCAGATATTTCTCCTGGCTCCTTACTTTTAACCATTGTATCCATTAACGAATAACGATTAACAAATTCTATGAACCCAAATGCAAAAAATTACTGCCGAATATTTTTACAGCAATGGCCAGCAATATTACGCCGAAAAATTTTCTGATCACCGTCATGCCGTTGGGGCCTAAAACTTTTTCAATCCATTTTAAAGATTTTAGCACTATAAATATTACTATACAATTAATGAGGATACTTAAAAAAATATTCGCATCATGGTAATTGGCTTTTAAGCTCATAATGGTAGTGAGCGTACCTGACCCTGCTATCAGCGGAAAAGCAATGGGCACCACACTGCCGCTTTTGGGGTTACTGTCGGGTTTAAAAAAATCATGTCCCAGCACCATCTCCAGGCCAATGATAAATATCACAATGCTGCCGGCCACTGCAAAAGACTGCACATCCAGTCCAAGTATTTTTAAAAACTGCTTACCGATCAATAAAAAAAAGATCATTAAAGCGCCCGATGCCACTGTAGCCTGCAGCGACCGTATTTCGCCACCCATTTTAGCACGCAATGAAGCAAACACCGGAACATTACCCACCATATCAATTACAGCAAATAAAGTAAAGCTTACGGTAATGATCTCGTTAATTGCAATATCGCTGAATGTCATACCATCAATTTCTGCAAATATAATCTTATGCAGGGATGCTTAAAAATGAAATAGGTATATTTTACTTTAAATTAAATTTCAAATTTATTCCGCCTGATATACTTTGCGGGGCCGAAGCATTGTAAAACCTGTTTGCAGCAGCATTCAGGTCGTTGCCAAGGCTGTAAGGATTATTGAAGGATTTGTCATACGCAAAAAACATATCTGCTGTAATGCTTTTGCTAAAATTTACTTTGTAACCCAGCCTCGCAAAAAATAAATTATATGCATTTGCATAAAAACTATTGGCATCGTTCAAAGGTATCTTATCAGTATATCTATAAGTAAGATTTGTATATATGCCCACAGATGTATTCAGGTCGGTTCCTGCTGCAAATACATTGGGCGATGTGCCGGTAAGTTTATTTCCATCATATTTTACGGCGCCCTGTGTGTAGTTAACAAACCTTGCGTGAATGTTTGTATAATTTACCCACACATTTACTTTACTGATAAATTTTTTATTGTTATTAACTGCATAGTAATTTACAGCAGCTTCAAAACCCTGTTGACGGGTTTTACCGGCATTTACAAAATAATCTCCACCGCTTGCATCCCGGCGGTTTACAATTGTATTTGTCAATCCAAATACATAATAACAAATATCTGCAAACAGTTTATTCGGGATGATATCGCCTTTAAAGCCAGCCTCATAATTCATGGCTGTTTCCGCATTAAGTTGCTTATTAAATTTTCCATCTCCTGCATGCACTTCATCAATTGACGGTGGTGAGTAACCTTTGCTTACCGCCGCATACACACTATACTTTTTCATTATTTTTTTTAACAGCGATACCCTGGGCACAAACTGGGGCGTAAAACTGCTGCTTTCTTTTACAAAAGGAAGCTGGTTAAGCCTTGCATATCCATAATAAAAATTATTATAACTTATGCCTGCATTAAGGATAAGGTTTTCAAATAAACTGATATCTGTTTGCAAAAAAATATTGAAATGGCGTGCATCTATTTCATCGTGGTATTGTAAGGTATCTGGCTGGCCGAGCCTGTTACCAAACGTACTGGTGTTGGTAAAACTATATTGATATTCTGCACCAAATGTTGCGGTAAATATTTTGCGTTGATATTTTGTTACCGAACGCATACCAATGCCCTGCTCAGTTTTTCTTTCATAGTTACGAATGGTGGGACCCCTGGAATTCGTATTGGAAAGATATAAGGAAGTTGTATTGGTCCAGTAGTTATTAAAACGGTATTCATTTGAAAGACCGGCGTACCATGTTTTAAGGAATAAAGCTGCTTTATTGGTTTCGGTGCCGGGAAATATTCCCGCAGCGGGCCTTGCCTGCCGTGGATCTTTAATTAGTTCTGCCTGTGTTAATGCGCCGGGCGTTTGATAATACAAATCGTTATAAAAAATATTGGCGCTAATGCTTTGTTTTGGGCTGATAAAAAAAATGCCTGTATAATTAGCCACATCGCGACGCAATTTAGTATGCTTACGATAGCCGTCACTTTGCTGGTGAGCAAAAGACACAGAACTGCTTGAGTTTTTATCGGCCCGGTTATAAGAAGCATTGGATGAAAATAAACCAAAACTCCCGCCGGTTAACTGCAAGCTAATGCTCTTACCTTCTTCCGGATCAATATTGCTCTTCATTAACACAACGCCACCGGTTCCGGCGCCATACAAACTGCCCGAAGGCCCTTTTATAATTTCAATCTTACCGGTATTACTCATAGCCAATTCATTAAAATAAG
>JANNYY010000570.1:0-7825 GCA_031410355.1 Chitinophagaceae bacterium
GATGAGATCAGGAATATGATCATGACCATTGTTGTTCCGTTGATGTTATTTATCTGGTTTATTACAGCTTTTCTCTGGGATGGAAACGCCTGGAAAAATTTACGTAATACAAATGGCCATAGCCGCCCGGCTCAAACAGAACAACAACATCAGCCTGCTGTTGATAAAGATGCAAAAAAATAATTACCGGTAAACAAGATTTAAAAAATTAACCATCCCTGCCAACGGCGGGGGTGGTTTTTGTTTTATGAATTAAATGATTTGCATTGATGTAAATTTGCAGCATCAGAAAAAATATGAATAAAAAAGCAGTTTTAGCATTGATGCTTGCAATAGTTCTTCCATTTGCAGGATATTTTATTGTGAAGTATTACGGTGAAAATGCGGTACACATGCCGGCCAGGTATTTTTTGCCCGATAGTGTTGTGGTAAAAGAAAAAAACGGAAAAGCAGTAACCGATACCATCTGGCATAAAGTAAAAAATATAACGTTTACCAACCAGCTTGGTAAAAAAGTTTCGTTGAATGATCTGAAGGGAAAGATACTGGTAGTTGATTTCTTTTTTACAAGATGTCCTTCTATTTGTCCCGGGCTGGCACGAAGCATGAAAAGATTGCAGGACTCTTTTAAAAAAAATGACAGCATTGTTCAGTTTATTTCCATCAGTGTAGATCCGGAACACGATTCTGTACCGCAACTTAGAAAATTTGCCGACCGCTATAATGCCAATCATGACACCTGGTGGTTTGTAACCGGCGATAAAAAAGAGATATATGATTTTGCGTTCAATGAGCTTAAAGCAAGCCTCACCGATACAAATATTGATACGGCATTTCTGCATACAGAAAACTTTTATTTATTAGACAGCAGCAGGGTTGTGCGGGGATGGTTTAATGGCTTTGACACCCTTAAACAGGCTGAGCTGGTAAGGGATATACCTTTGCTGATGCTGGAAAGAGATAAAAAAGCACCATCGGTGTTCAGGGATTTCATACCCATTCTTCCGCTGATATTTATAGCCATTGGGATTGTATTTGTGGTTATATTGATCTTTAACCGCCAAAAAAACAAACAGGAAAAACAGCAATAATTTATGTTACAACCTTCGCTGATAAAGAATGATAAAAAGGCAAAGCTTTTAATTTACACCGTATCGTTTGTGGTTTTTGCTGCAGTGGTTTTTTTAAGTAAATACAAACTTAATGTTGATCTGGGTTTTAATGTGCATGTGTTTGCAAAAGTAAATGCTGTTATTAATTCAATAGTTACCGTGTTACTGGTAGCAGGGCTATTCTTTGTTAAGCAGGATAAATATGTGGTACATAAAAAAATTATGCTTACCGCTATTTCATTATCTGTTTTATTTTTACTCTCTTACATAGCTCACCATTTACTGGCTGGCGATACAAAGTATGGCGATGTAAACCATGATGGCCTATTAAGTATTGATGAAAGAGCCCTGGCAGGAAATTTAAGGATGGTTTATTATTTTGTGTTGATTACACATATTCCCCTGGCGGCAATAATACTTCCTTTCATTTTATTTACGGCTTACCGGGCACTAACCGGAGATTATGAAAAACATAAAAAATTAGTGAGGATCACCTGGCCTGTTTGGTTTTATGTGGCGGTTACAGGAGTTGTGGTTTATTTAATGATAAGCCCTTTTTACAGTTAAATCAAACCTTGCCTGAGTTTAAAACTTTTAAAAAGTAAAATATATGGTTATGCAAAAACAAAACGGTTTAAAAATGCTTAACATTATGCACAAGGTACTGCTGATGGGGCAGGTGTTTTTTGCAGTCATTTGCGCTTTCATAGTTTATACAAAATCAATTTTGCCTCCAGCAAAAGAACAGGAAAAGATCTTGCAGGTTGCAGCACTGATAATAACAGCAGCAGGGATTTACGCTGCTATTACTTTGTTTAAAAAGAAACTGATGCAAATAAGAGAAATGCAAATCAATACCAAAGAGAAATTTTTATTGTACCGTGCTGCTTCAATTGTGCAATGGGCACTTTTGGAAGGGCCTTCCCTTTTTTGTATCATCTGCTTTTTTCTAACCGGCAATTATGCTTTTCTGGCCCTGGCAATAGCGATCATGTTTTTATTTATATTGATGGCACCTTCAAAAAATAAAATACTGACGCAATTACAAATAAGTGAAGCGGAACTGGAAGAACTATAAGGCAGGCTCAACAACAATTTTCATTTTGCTGAAATAAGTTATCAGCACATTTATTTTATCACCCACTTTTAAATCAGGAGGTAAATTATCAGCCGCAGGCGAAATTTTTGCCTGTACCTTATCTCCAAACACATTCAGGTAAATGCCGTATGCTGTAATTTTGTAAACTTCAGCTTCGGTTGTTTCATTCTTTTTAAAAGCCCTTTCAGCTGAATAATATTCCGGAATAAATTTTTGGGTAAAAAGTGAGGCTGTAATTTTATCTTTCTTTTCCAGGTTTTCCAGCGCAAAAGTCACTGCTTCATTTAATTCAGCTTCTGTTGGTTTTATTTGCCAGGCCGATAAAGGCAGGGGGAAAAATAAATAACTGTCGATCTCTTTTACAAAATATTTATCATCTATCACTTTTAAATATCCGATAAAATTATTTTCGGTATTGGCTTTGTTGATAAGCACATCAAGGGCTGTATTGTACAGGTATTGAATATTGGATGCTGTCATCCGGTCTCCCCGGTCCGAAAGCCCTGCTGTAAAACTTACCGTATCTCCAATATGAAATAGGTGCTTTTTTTTGATAAGTTTTTTATCAACCAGTTTTTGCTGCTGTTTGTCATCAACACTTCCATTCACAACTTTCTTCCTCCCGTTTTCTTCATACTCAATAATAATGTATTTTTTTTCGTGGTTAACGAAAGTAACATTGCCTGTAAGTAATGTGTTGCTCATAATAAAGTAATATAATTATTTATGCGGAGGTCACCCGTTAATTTATAAAGACAGTTCTTCTGCAGGATTCCAAAACCGCTTTTTAAAATCAACCACGGTATCATTTTTAACATTTACGCCGTCTTTCTTTAATAATGCTTCCATGGCAGTTGGCGTACCAAAATGATGTTTACCGGTAAGCATTCCGTTCCTGTTCACTACACGTTGGGCAGGCACTTTTGGTTTGGCAGTGTGTGCTGTGTTCATTGCCCAGCCAACCATACGGGCACTTAGCTTTGTGCCCAGGTAAGCTGCAATAGCGCCATAAGAAGTTACTTTTCCTTTAGGTATCTGCCTTACCACATCATACACATCAGCAAAAAAACTGTATTCTTTTATTGTGCTTTTGGGAGTTTCTTTTACAACCGGTTTTTTTATTACTTTTTTCATTTCAGAAAAGATACAATTAAATTTTAGGTTCTACAGTCCCTCCTTTGGAACGGTTGGGAGATCAGCAATTCACTTCTTTTCGGTTGCGGAACATTAATATATCCGTAAGGGCAATGTTTGCATCCATTGCCGCAGCAATGTCCCCTGTCCAAATGATATTTTGCAGTAAGTACAATAAATCCCTGTTCATTGTAATAATAATCTTCGCCTTCAATCCAGTTGTTCTTCATGTCGCAATATTTCCTGCAGTTGATCATCAATGTTTTTTATAACTGCAGGCAGTGTAAATTTCAGGTAATGTATTTTTTTGCTTTGTGCTATGTCCAGGCTTTCGTAATGCGTTTTTATTTTAAGTTCTTCTTTTATATTCGGTTCTGCATAAACATTTTCCGAATCTTCAACAATTGTTAAATCATAAAGTGCAGCTACTCTTTTTGTAAAAAGATACAGATCCGGTGAGTCGGTTTTAAGATGAATGAACCCCCGGGGTTTTAAAATTTGATTATACAGTCTTATAAACCGGGGATGGGTTAACCTTTTTTTTGCCTTGGAAATACGCAACTGCGGATCCGGAAAGGTGATCCATATTTCATCCACTTCTCCCGCGATAAAATAATCAGCCAGTTTTTCGATCTGTGTACGTAAAAAAGCAGCATTCACCATTTTATCTGCGAGGCATTTTTTTGCTCCTATATACATCCGGTTTCCTTTTACATCCACCCCTACAAAATTCAGTTGAGGAAACAACTTTGCCAATCCAAAAGTATATTCTCCCCGGCCACAGGCGAGTTCCAGTATCAAAGGATTTTTATTCTTAAAATAATCTTTCCATTTTCCCTTCATCTCCACCGGGTATTCCAGCACATTGCTAAAGGTTTTAATTGCCGCAAACCGTTCTAATTTTTTTTGAGCCATGCGGGGCAAAGATAAATAATCAGTAACTCAAAAAGGATGTAAAAAAACATGCCGTTTCTTATTAAAAATGTGGGTTAAAGATAAAAAATCAGGTATAAATAAAGTAAATTTGCAATTTAATAAACAAAATACTTATATGTATACAGTTATTGTACCAGTTGATTTTTCCGAAACCTCATTAAATGCAGCCAGATACGCTGCTCAATTATTAGCCGTTCATAAAGATGTAAAAATAATTTTGTACCATAGTTATACAAAACCGGTACAGGCAGAAAATGTAATAAATGCCCTTGAAAATATAAAGGCAGAATTAACAAAAGACCAGGTTTTAGAAATTGAAGTAATGGCATTTGATGAGGCTGATTTTGTTGATGGCTTAGAAAAAACCGCCCGTCACCGCCAAGCCCACCTTATCATTATGGGGATCACCGGCAGATCAGCCATTGCCCAGGTAATTTTTGGCAGCAATACATTAAAAATTGCCGAAAGAAAAGTTTGCCCGGTTTTGATCGTTCCGGAAAGGGCTTCCTTCACACCATTAAAAAATGTAATGCTTACATCCGATTTTAAGAATACAATAGAATCAACCCCTTCAGGACTGGTAAAAGGTTTCCTGGATGCCTTTAAACCGCAATTGCATATTGTGAATGTTGATAATGAGCATTATATATCCCTTACAGAAAATTATGAAAATGAAAAAGGGGAACTCAAAAAAATGTTTGCTGATTACAACCCCGAATTTTATTTTATGCGCCTATATGACGTGGACGAAGCCATAAACCTGTTTGCCGAAAGCAGGAATATTGACCTGATCATCGTAATTCAGAAAAACAGCTCTTTCATGGAAAAAATGTTAAAGGCAAGTCGTACAAAAAAATTATCATACCACAGTAAAATGCCGATATTGGTAATGCATGAGTAAGCACATTGCACCGCTTTCAAATTCCCCGTTAAAATGGGGTTTTTTTTGCTGACCGTTATTTTCTACCTGTTTGCCGGTTCGGGACCATAAAATGCCTGTTGAGTATTAAGAACAGTCCGTTGGAGGCCTTTCAGTTTTTTTATTACCACCCCCATGCTACTTTTACATCATCAACAAAGAAACCAACTATCCAATTAAAAGACCAGATTCCAAATCCCTGAAGAAAACCAAAGTATCCAGCTATCCAGACAAAACCAGGCAACCACTGAACAAAAAGTTCTTAAAAATCCTCCCGTAAATAGGGGGATTTTTTTCATTGTTCATCTATCATTTCCAGTTCGCTAATAACCCTATAGTTTTTTATTTTAAAAAATGAGATAACTTCCTCACATAAACTGTTACGCACAGTGAGAAGTAAATTTCCAGTCTTTTTATCAGTGCTGTAAATTTCCAGAGCTTTTACAATCGGTTCAAAAAAACCCCTGCCTTCAAGCTCCAGCTTACCGGCTTCATCAATAACCAGCCAATGGGGGTTTTGGGCTAAGGCATTAATTAAAATTGAATTTGCGCTTTCAAAAGCCGCTGTGTAAAAATGAAACCTCCCAATAGAAGTAAGTGGTTTGCCGGCATTGGCCGCATCCATACATTCAATATCAAAAATCGTTTTTGTCTTCACATCCAAAATCTTTCTACCGCCATTAATATCGGGCATTAATACGCCTGCTATGTTTTGCTGCCGGCTACACCATTGCAGCAAGGCTGTTGTTTTGCCGCTGTGTATGGGCCGGGAGTAAATAAAAATGCTCATAGCGGTTTATTGGTGGATATTTCTGCTGATGCAGGCTCTGAATAGGTAAGGGCGGTGTTTATTAAGCAAGCAAAGAAAAAAGACCATCTTTTAAAACCCGGGTATAATTTACTTTGTTGCCACGCCAGGGCGGTCAACTGTTTTAATACGGGCAGAAATGATAAAGTATTTAAAACTTCCTCACTGTAACGGCTTTCCTTTTTTTGTAACATCTTTTGAATGGCTTTGGTCAGCAGCGGGCCAATTAACATATACCAAATCAATATGGCAGATAATGTCCAGATGATTGTTTTTGCAACAGCCAGCCAGCCCACTTTAATGTCATCAGCAAAAACAAATAATGCACCTGATACTGCAATCATCAGCAAAATCAATATCCATAGTTTTTTATAAATATTTTTTGGGCCCGATTTTTTTGTTTTTATAAGATCAGTATTTACAACTGTTGAATTTTCTAAAATGAAAGCCGGGTTTGCAGCATCAAAACTTTTTATAGTACGCAAAGCCAGCCAGGCAATAAAAAATCCACCAGCCAGGTAAATGAGTAAATAAATTCCAACGATCCAGTAGCTTCCGTTTAAAACAATGGTTCCAAATTGTTTGGTCAGTAAAGCGATCATACTGTCCATTGCTTTCCAAACAGATTCGCCAAAAAATAAGGTTACAATAAGTAATTTTTGAATGGCCGATTCCAGCATGGCAATGGTACTTAATAAAACAATGCTTAAAAAATTAACTCTTAATAAATTAAATAAACCATAACCAAGTGCAGCCTGGAAAGCCACAGCAATGTAAGCAGTAAAAGGTGTGTATGGGCTTACCATCGCTTTTACGATAAGCACAATCACCGCACTTTTTAAAACCTGTTTGTAATCATATTCCGAAATATCAGCAATAAGACTAATCATGATAACAGCCATGCCACCAACCAGCAAACCTGTAAATGGTATTTGCAAAGCATGCATAATACCTCCCAGGCCGCTTTCGGTGAATGCCCATAACGCAGTGAGGCGCTGCACTGCATTCAACCGTTGTTCTTTAGATAAATAAATATTGCCTGCATTCATGAACACAAATATAATAAACGGTTTAGTTTGGGGCATCAGTAATAAAACGCATAGCGGTTATAAAGATGTTATTTGTCTGCGTAAAGGCAATTTGTTATTTTTATCGTTGCTAAACTTTTCTGATCGCCTGTTATGGTCCATATCTATGCATGCAACGCTAAGTACAGCAATTCAAAAAAATAATGATGAGCAAAGATGTTTCAGAATTTATGATGGAGGCTATCCGCCTTTCTATCAGTAATGTGGAAGAAGGGAAAGGCGGCCCGTTTGGAGCCGTAGTGGTTAAGGATGGCAAAATAATTGCAAGAGGAGTAAACCAGGTTACCAGCAGCAATGATCCTACAGCACATGCCGAAGTGATTGCTATAAGAAATGCATGCGTTGTTTTAAATAGTTTTCAATTAGATGGATGTGAGATCTATACAAGCTGCGAGCCATGCCCCATGTGCCTGGGCGCTATTTACTGGGCAAGGCCCGATAAATTATATTATGCCAATAGCAAAGAAGATGCCGCAGCTATACAGTTTGATGATAAATTTATTTATGAAGAAATAGCAAAACCTGTTGAACAAAGAACCCTCTTTACCAAACAGGTATTAAGGGATGAAGCCATGGAAGCATTTGATAAGTGGGCAAAGAGTACAATTAAATCAGAATATTGATGCTGCATTTTATTTTAAATGATAAATTAATTGAAACAGCATTGCCAACAGGCAGTACGGTGCTCGATTTTATCCGATATCATAAAAGGCTGGTTGGTACTAAGAT
>JANNYY010000571.1:0-1517 GCA_031410355.1 Chitinophagaceae bacterium
TTTTTTGTAAAAGAAAATGAAAAAATGAATACGGTAAGCGAATTTTTTTTAACACAGGAGCGTTTTGAAACCATTAAAAAAGAATTTGCAAAAAAGAGCAGCCCTTCAAAAGCAGAAGTTGATGCGTATAATAAAAGTGTAAAAGATATGAACGCTGCGGCTGCTGCATTTAACAGCACCAACCAGGCGCTTAATAAAGAGCGCAACGAAATGATGAATGACTGGGATAAAACGGTAAAGATATTTTTTGATGAGCATACACCTCGATATAAATAGCAGCGTTAGTTCCGTTAGGGCAAAGTCGTTAAGTTAACAAAGTATAAAGTTGTCAGCCTGAGCTTGTCGAAGGCGAGTTGACTGATATTCTCACTCCGGCTTCGACAAGTTCAGACTAACACCCTTAACTGTGGCACTTTTGTTTCCTGGTTTTAATTATTCTACCAATCTTTTGCATCTACGGGGCTTTAAAATTGACTTCGTTCCCGAAGTTTAAATAATCTGATGGGATTTACCCATACATTTTTTTATATTGCAGCCTGCAATGAGAACATACGAAGACAGTTACCAGCATAAAGGCCTCCGCAAAAAATTAATGGATTTGTTGAGGGAAAAAGGCATCAGCGATGAAAACGTGTTACAGGCCATGAACAATATTCCACGCCATTATTTCCTCGACAGTGCTTTTGATAAGATCGCTTATGAAGACCGTGCCTTTCCCATCAGCGAAGGGCAAACCATTTCTCAGCCTTACACTGTTGCTTATCAAACCCAGTTACTGCAGGTAAAACCCAATGACAAAATTTTGGAAATAGGTACCGGCAGTATTTACCAGGCAACCGTTTTAGCCGAAATGGGCGCAAAGGTTTTTACCATTGAACGGCAAAAAAAACTTTTTGATAAAACAAAACTGTTTATTTTTAAAAGCCAGTATAACAACCTTAAATTCTTTTATGGTGATGGATATGAAGGATTGCCAACTTATGCTCCATTTGATAAAGTGATCATAACAGCAGCAGCCCCATTTATTCCGCCTAAATTAATAACACAATTAAAACCCGGCGGTAAAATGGTAATACCTGTAGATGAGCACCATCACCAGCGCATGTTGCGCATTACAAAAAATGAAGACGGCAGTACAAGTGAGGAGGCTTTTGAAAATTTTAGTTTTGTGCCCATGCTTTCAGGGAGGAATGGTTAGTGAGTCGTCAGTCGTGAGCAGTGAATGTAAAAAAACTACAGCTATAGTTTGAACAAACCATTAACTATTAACTATTAACCATTAACCATTAACCATTAACTTTTCATGCGCTTTTTTTCAAAAATTACTGTTTTTTGCAACGCCTGTTTTTTGGCATCAGTTGTGTTTTGGTATGTAGAAATGCATAATCAACACGGGAGAGACAGCAGCCAGGTTATACCATTACCCTGGCTTGAAAATACATTGGTCATCCTTGGCTATAGCGCTATTGTGGTTAATGCGCTTTTTTTGCTTTTGTGTTTCATTTTTTATTCTTTTA
>JANNYY010000572.1:0-5542 GCA_031410355.1 Chitinophagaceae bacterium
TAATAACCGGCAGTTACTGGCTCAACAAAAAAATGAAGTTGAAAAATACCAGGAATTGTTTAGCACCGATGCAGAGATAGTTAAGTTACGTACAAAGATCAAAGAGAATGCTTCAGTTAAACTGGAAAACGGGATCATCACTTCAACAGATTACATTACCGAACTGAATGCCGAAAATCAATCCCTGCTTAACCAGGAGCTGCATGAGATACAATGGCTGCAGGCTCAATACAATTATAAACTTATTCTTGGCAATTAAAATACAATACTTCAAATTAAAATATATGAGATCAATTTTTAAAAAATTACTGCTTCCATTTGTTGTTACCGGGTTTATTTCCTGTAACAACAGCAACGGTAAATATGATGCCAGCGGAACTTTTGAGGCCGATGAAATAATTGTTTCTGCGGAGGCGACCGGTAAAATTCTGCAATTTAATGTGGAGGAAGGTGCAAGCCTGGTAAAGGATTCTGTTGTGGGTAAAATTGATCCTGCTGCTATTGAATTACAGAAAGACCAGGCATCATCTTCAGTGGAGGCTTTGCAGCAAAAAACAAATGATGCGGCCCCGCAGGTAAATATCCTGCAATCGCAACTCCTGCTGCAAAACAAACAGATTGCTGTGTATAATGAGCAATTAAAAACTTTGGAGAAAGAGCAATTGCGTTTTCAAAAATTAGTTGCAGCAGATGCTGTGCCTGCCAAACAATTAGATGATATTAACGGGCAGGTAAATGTTTTGAAAGACCAGATCGTTGCTGCCAAAACACAGTTGCTGGTTTTGCAAAGCCAGATCAATGCCCAGCGCCAGGCTGTTGCCATTCAAAACCGCGGCATACTCAGTGAAAAAGATCCCATGCAAAAAAAGATAGCGCAAATACAGGACCAGCTTGATAAAACAATTATCAAAAATCCTGTTACAGGCACGGTCCTTACCAAATATGCTGATGCAAATGAATTTACAGCAACCGGGAAAGCATTGTACAAAATTGCAGATTTGAGTACCATGAAACTGAGGGCTTATATTACGGGCAATCAGTTGGCGCAGGTAAAATTAAATCAGTCTGTAAAAGTTTTGGTTGATGATGGGAAGGGAGCTTACAAAGAACTGAAAGGGAACATTAGCTGGATATCTGACAAAGCCGAGTTTACGCCCAAAACCATCCAGACAAAAGACGAACGTGCAAACCTGGTATATGCTATTAAAGTGAATGTGGTGAATGATGGCTATTTAAAAATTGGTATGTACGGCGAAGTGGTGTTTTAAAATTATACTGATGAATGCAATTGCAGTAAATAATATTGTAAAGACCTACGGCGCTAAAAAAGAAATTGTAAAAGCGCTGGATGATATTTCCTTTGATGTAAAGCAGGGTGAGCTGTTTGGTATCATTGGCCCTGATGGTGCAGGCAAAACATCTTTGTTCAGAATATTAACCACTTTGTTGCTTGCAGACCAAGGCACGGCAACTGTTGATGAATTTGATGTGGTTAAAGATTATAAACAGATACGCAAACGGGTTGGTTATATGCCCGGTAAATTTTCTTTGTACCAGGATTTAACCGTGGAGGAAAACCTGCAATTTTTTGCAACCATTTTCAATACAAGTATAGCAGCGAATTATGACCTGGTAAAAGATATTTATGTGCAGATAGAACCTTTTAAAGACCGCCGTGCAGGAAAATTATCTGGCGGTATGAAACAGAAGCTTGCACTGTGTTGCGCACTCATTCACAAACCTTCGGTTTTGTTTTTAGATGAACCTACAACCGGCGTGGATGCAGTTTCCCGTAAGGAGTTTTGGGAGATGCTGAAGAATCTGAAAAAGCAGGGCATTACCATCCTGGTTTCAACACCATACATGGATGAAGCGGAAATGTGCGACAAGGTTGCGTTGATGCAGTCAGGAAAAATTATGAGCATTGATACACCCGAAAATATCATCAGCCAATTTAAAAAACCAATTTGGGCAGTCCGGTCTGATGAGATGTACCGGTTGCTGAACGACTTAAAAAATTACAGTAATACAGAAAGCTGCAACAGCTTTGGCGAATTTCATCACCTGGTTTTAAAAAATGAGGATGCCGGCGAAACAAATGTGTTGAAATACCTGGAAGAACATCAGCACAAAAACATCAAACTAAAACCAACGCAACCAAATATTGAAGATTGCTTTATGCAATTAATGCAACACAATTGATAAAGATGAACAAGGACATCGTTATAAAAGCAGATCGCCTAACCAAAAAATTTGGAGACTTTATCGCTACCAATCAAATTTCATTTGAAGTGGAGAAGGGGGAGATATTTGGTTTCCTGGGTGCCAATGGGGCCGGTAAAACAACCGCCATGCGCATGCTTTGCGGATTGTCTATTCCCTCCTCAGGATCAGCTACAGTAGCCGGTTTCGATGTGTATAAACAAACAGAACAGATAAAGCAGAACATCGGTTATATGAGCCAGAAATTTTCTTTGTACGAAGACCTGACAGTGAAAGAAAATATCCGTTTTTATGCAGGAATATATGGTATGAGCAGGCCGACAATAAAAGAAAAAATGAATGCCTTGCTATTGCAGTTGCAATTATCAAACGAGGAAAATACGCTGGTAAAATCGCTGCCGCTTGGCTGGAAACAAAAACTCGCTTTTTCTGTAGCCATTTTGCATGAACCTAAAATTGTTTTTTTAGATGAACCAACCGGCGGTGTAGATCCTGTTACCAGGCGTGAGTTCTGGAATTTGATCTATGAAGCATCTGCAAAAGGCATTACCGTTTTTGTAACTACGCATTACATGGATGAAGCGGAGTATTGCAACCGGGTTTCCATTATGGTGGATGGAAAAATAGAGGCATTGGATATACCCGGTAATTTAAAGAAAACATTTAATGCAACATCAATGGACGATGTTTTTTTACAACTGGCAAGGGGTGCAAAAAGATCGGCAGATTCATTATGAAACAGTTTATCATTTTTGTAAGGAAAGAATTCTATCACATTTTTCGTGACAGAAAATCTTTGCTCATCATCTTCCTGATGCCCATTGTGCAGATCATTTTATTTGGATTTGCTTTAACCAATGAAATTAAGAACAGCAATATTGCCGTATTGGACTATGCAAAAGATGAGTCAAGTACAGCAATTATTCAGCGGCTGGATGCAAGCCGTTATTTTAAAGTGGCCCGTATCATTAACGCCCAACAGGATATTGAGACCGCTTTTAAAACAGGAAAGGTCAGGCTGGTAATTGTTTTTCAGCCGGGTTTCAGGCAATCTTTATTACATACCAATCATGCACAAATACAATTAATTACCGATGCATCCGATCCAAACACAGCGACAACCATCACCAATTACACAACAAATATCATCAACGATTATCAGCAGGAAATAAATGAACTGGCACAGGTTCCCTACGTGATAAAACCTGAAATACGGATGCTGTACAACCCGCAGTTAAAAGGCGCTTATAATTTTGTGCCGGGTGTAATGGCGATGATCCTGATCCTGATCGCCGCCATGATGACCTCGGTGGCTATCGTTCGTGAAAAAGAGCTCAACACCATGGAAGTATTGCTGGTATCGCCTTTAAAGCCGTTGCTGTTTATTTTAAGTAAAGCCATTCCTTATATATTTTTATCGCTGGTAAATGTGATAACTATTTTAATTGTGAGCTTTACCGTACTGGATGTGCCAATTAACGGCAGTTTATTTTTGTTGATGGCGGAATCATTGTTGTTCATCATCACAGCCGTTTCATTAGGTTTAATGATCTCTACTTTTACAAAAACACAACAGGAAGCCCAGATGTTTTCGTTGATGGCCTTAATGCTGCCTACATTATTATTGGGCGGTTTTATGTTTCCTATTGAGAGCATGCCATTGCCATTGCAGGTTGTTTCAAACATAGTTCCGTCAAAATGGTACTTCCTCATTGTAAAAGATGTGATGATAAAGGGGTTGGGTTTTTCCGAAGTATGGAAAGAGTCGCTGGTGTTGTTGGGCATGTCAACATTTTTACTGGCCATCAGTTTTAAAAAATTTAAAATCAGGCTGGCATGAAAAAACTATTGGTTTTGCTGGAGAAGGAATTCAGGCAGGTTTTTCGTAACCCTGCCATCCTGCGCCTGGTGCTGGTTATGCCCGTTATACAATTATTGATATTTCCATTTGCAGCCAATTACGAAGTAAAGAATGTTTTGTTATCTGTAGTAGATCACGATCATTCTTCTTATTCGCAAAGATTCATCAGTAAAATTTCGGGTTCGGGATATTTTAAATTAACAGATTTCTCGCCTTCTTATAACCAGGCCATGAAGTCAATTGAATCCGGAGCGGCAGACCTGGTCATTGAAATACCGGCAGGATTTGAAAGAACATTGATAAAGGAAAATAAAAGTACCATGCTTATTGCTGTAAATGCAGTTAACGGTGTAAAAGCCAACCTGGGCGGTGCTTATGCGGCCAATATCATACGTGATTTTAATAACGATATTCGTATGGAGTGGATCAGTTTTCCAAAAATGAATCCACAGCCAACTATTGAAGTAACATCCAGCAACTGGTATAACCCCACCATGAATTATAAATATTTTATGGTGCCGGGCATTTTGGTAACCCTGCTCACCATGATCGGTAGTTTTATGGCCGCCCTTAATATTGTGCATGAAAAGGAAGTTGGAACCATTGAGCAGATCAATGTTTCGCCCATCTCAAAACTCCAGTTCATTTTAGGTAAACTTATCCCGTTCTGGATCATGGGATTGATAACACTTACACTTGGGTTACTGGTCTCCCGGATCGTTTATCATATTATCCCGCTTGGCAGCATTGCCTTAATTTATTTATTCGGAATGGTGTTTTTGTTTACCCTGCTTGGCGTGGGTTTGTTGGTTTCTACTTATGCTGAAACCCAAACCCAGGCAACCTTTGTAAGTTTTTTTGTGATGATGCTGTTTATGTTGCTGGGCGGCTTATATACACCGATAGAGAGTATGCCTGAATGGGCAAAATGGATAACCAAAATAAACCCTGTGGCTTATTTTATTGATGTAATGCGGATGATCGTTTTAAAAGGCAGTAGGTTTTCGGATATTAAGCTTCAGTTTTTTTCTGTACTGGGCCTGGGTATATTTTTTAATAGCTGGGCTGTTATTAATTACCGCAAGCGTTCGTAAATATTTTTATTTTATCCTGGTTACTTTTTGAACTGATCTCCCCCCGTTGGTAATAACTTCAAGAAATAATATCCCGGTGGGTAAATTGGCAACACTGATCTTTTTACTGGTAGCAGCATTTTGCACAGTTTCTGCATAGAGTTTTTCTCCAACACTGTTATATAGATTAATTGTTTTGATCTGCAGCCCCGGTTTTACCGTAAACCAGATATCATCCTTTACCGGGTTGGGAAATATACTTAATCCAACAAGATCATGATTTTGTTTGGGATCGGTAATGGTTGTGGATACGGTGTTGGTGATAACCGGTAAATTGAAATCAAAATAAATAGCAGCCGTATTAAAAATTGTTTCGCCAACAACA
>JANNYY010000573.1:0-8191 GCA_031410355.1 Chitinophagaceae bacterium
TTTTAGCCGAATATTATGAAATCTTAGCCGTAAATTAGTTTTCACGACATAATTCGGCTAAGCCGATATTTGCTGTAAATTTTGATTAGTCGGAATTCTTGAACCAAAAAATTTGGCTGAGGGGTCAGTAGAGAGCTCTATAGAAACTGCGCAGATGCATTGTGTGCACAAAAAGCCTGTGTGCAAAACATAATTAAAGTTCAGTATTGATTGATAGTAAAAGAGTGCGACGCCAATGAAGCTGAATAAAGAAATTTAGCTTGTAACAAAAAACACATTTTGGCAAAGCCAAATTTAAAATATAAAATGAACTACACAGTAGATGAACACGGTTACTACGGCAACTTCGGCGGAGCCTTCATTCCAGAAATGCTGTACCCCAATGTAAAAGAATTACAGGAAAACTATTTGAAAATTATTTACGAAGAAAGTTTTCAAAAAGAATACTTGCAATTGCTGAAAGATTATGTAGGCAGGCCAACGCCACTTTTTTATGCAGGGCGGCTGAGCGAAAAATACAATACTAATATTTTTTTAAAACGGGAAGACCTCTGTCATACCGGTGCACATAAAATTAATAATACCGTTGGGCAAATTTTACTGGCTATAAAGCTGGGTAAAAAAAGAATTATTGCCGAAACCGGTGCCGGCCAGCATGGCGTGGCAACGGCAACCGTGTGTGCACTAAAAGGGCTGGAGTGCATTGTGTACATGGGCGAAAAAGATATTGAAAGGCAGGCGCCCAATGTTGCAAGAATGCAAATGCTGGGCGCAACTGTAGTGCCTGCATTAAGCGGCAGCAAAACATTAAAAGATGCCACCAACGAGGCAATCCGCGACTGGATAAATAATCCTGTTGATACGCATTATATAATTGGTTCGGTAGTGGGGCCGCATCCTTATCCCGATATGGTTGCCCGGTTTCAGAGCATCATCAGCGAAGAAATAAAAAAACAACTGCTTGAAAAAACGGGCGATGAATTACCTGCCTATGTTATTGCCTGTGTTGGTGGTGGTAGTAATGCAGCGGGTGCTTTTTATCATTTTTTAAATGATGAACAGGTAAAATTAATTGCAGTTGAAGCTGCCGGCTGCGGTATTACCAGTGGTATGAGTGCAGCAACAACACAACTGGGTAAACCCGGCATTTTGCATGGCAGTAAAAGTTTGCTGATGCAAACCGCAGATGGACAGGTTGTAGAGCCACACAGCATTTCAGCCGGGCTCGATTACCCCGGCATTGGCCCGCTTCATGCACATTTATTTGAAAGCGGGCGTGCAATATTTATGAGTGCTACGGATGAAGAAGCTTTACAATCGGCTTTTGAATTGAGCAAACTGGAAGGTATTATTCCTGCATTGGAAACTGCACATGCTTTGTTTGTGTTAAATAAAATGGAATTTAAAAAAGAAGATGTGGTGGTTGTTTGTTTAAGCGGAAGGGGAGATAAGGATCTGGCTACTTACATGAAATATATTTGACCTCACCCCAACTCCTCTCCATCCTTCGACATGCTCAGGAGAGAGGGGCTTTTGGACCTTGATTATTTAAAATGGTTTTAAATTATTATAATCACTGACTTGGGAATAAAATATGTAATATTTATAATTATGAGACACACTTTCATCTTCATTGGCTGTTGTTTGCTTTTTTCCTGCAACGGTTCTTTTATTAATCATGATCTGAAATTTGAAAAACTCGGCGATTGCAGTGGTATTTCTGAGTCAATAAAAATGACCTCAAATTTATACGGCGAACGCTACGAATTTTATAGCTGTATGGATGATGGGTTTGATGGAAAAAATTATACTGTTGTAAGAAAAGGTGATAGCGTGATCGTTGACTTTCCTAAAAAAGCAGCAAATAAAAAAGTATTGTATAAATTAATTCTTGATATAGATGCAAAACCAGCGTATCATCATATTATTTTAGATGAAAGGGAATTGACTATTGTTAAGGCAGAAAATTAGAAAATGAATAACAGGCTCACCAAACTTTTTTCTGAAAAGAAAACCGCCGTATTAAATATGTACTGCACCGCAGGTTATCCCCATCTTAATTCAACCGTGGAAGTTATAGAAGCGTTGCAAAAAGCCGGTGCAGATATTATTGAAATCGGTATCCCCTACAGCGACCCCATTGCCGATGGGCCGGTAATTCAGCAGAGCAATATGCAGGCCCTGGCAAACGGAATGAACATTCCTTTGCTTTTTGAGCAGTTAAAAAATATAAGAAACAATATCCATCTGCCAATTATTCTAATGGGCTATCTCAATCCTGTTTTACAATTCGGTATAAAAAAATTTTGTGAAGCTGCTGCAGAAGTGGGGGTTGATGCAATGATTTTACCCGACCTGCCCATGCATGAATTTGAAACTGAATACCAGCAGTATTTTACAAAGCATGATCTTAAATTCATTTTTTTAGTAACACCCGAAACAAGCGAAGAACGGATAAGAAAGATTGATGAACTGAGCAGCGGATTTATTTATGCAGTTTCCTCATCAACAACCACCGGCAATGCGCAGGGTTTGTTAACTACAAAAGCTGCAGGCCAGCAGGATGCGTATTTTAAAAAACTACAGGATATGAAATTGATGAATCCTGTGTTGGTTGGGTTTGGTATAAAAGATAAAAAAACATTTAATGCAGCCTGTAAATACACAAACGGAGCCATAATAGGCTCAGCTTATATTACAGCTTTAAAAGATACGGTTAATATTACCAGGACTACTAAAGATTTCATAAATACAGTGACCGGCTAATACAGTCTCCCTAAAACTCATTAAATTGCGGCATATAAATTAAAATGATGAAAAGAATTTTCCTTTTATACTTCTTTTTTGCAGGCTTTAGTGCATTACCGGCTTTAAGTTTTGCGCAGGCAACAGCAAAGTCAAAAGCAAAACCTAAAACTAAAACCCCGGCTAAAACTCCAGCCAAAACAAGTACAGCAGTTACACCAGCAGCTTCCGATTTTATGATCAACGCAAATGTTACGGGCTTTGATGATGGAACCGTGGTGGAGTTTTTAAACGGACAGACCGGCGCAACCGAAATTGCCAGCGAAGTAAAAGGCGGCAAATTTACCTTTAAAGGTAAAATGGACAAGCCCGATTTTAAGATCATCCTTTTCAATAAACAACCTCCATATATCACTTTATTTTTGGATAATAGTGTTGTAAATATTACCGGCGATAAAGCAACCATTGACAAAGCAAAAATTACGGGCTCGGCATCTCACACAGCATTTGATCAGTTTAATAAATCCCTGGAACCTTACCAGGCGGTGTTTGCAGAAACCGGCGAATACGATTCTGCCCTGAATGAAAAAGCATTGAATCTTCTTCGTGAATTTGTAAGCACACATACGGGTTCGTATATTACACCGCTGGCTGTTATACGGTTTAACCAGGTTGCTGATGATGTATTAAAAACCGAAGAACTGTACAACCTGCTCGAGCCAAATATTAAAGCATCGCTCATGGGGCAGTACATTGCCAAGCTTATTGCTGATGGCAAAGTAAATGGTGCCGGAAGTGTTCTTGCTGATTTTTCGCAGCCCGATACTTCAGGTGTGTCCGTTAGCCTGTCTTCTTTGCGTGGTAAATATGTGCTGGTAGATTTTTGGGCAAGCTGGTGCGGCCCATGCCGCCAGGAAAACCCCAACCTGTTAGCCGCTTACAATAAATACAAAACAAAAAATTTTACGGTACTTGGTGTATCATTAGATAAAGCCAAACCAGCCTGGATTGATGCCATCCAGATGGATGGGTTGACCTGGACACATATCAGCGACCTGCAGGGCTGGCAGAATGCTGCTGCCCAACAATTTCAGATATTCAGTATTCCGCAAAACTTTTTAATTGACCCGCAGGGAAAGGTTGTGGGCAAAAATTTAAGAGGCGCTGCATTGGATAGAAAGCTGGCGAAGGTATTGAGGTAGTTTTGGGTTTCGTGTTTTAAGTTTTGTGTTACGAACATTTATTTTTCATGGCATCATCCTAGTGAACTTGTTCTGTTTTTCTTTTCTTTTGGTAAAAGGAAAGAATAATCTCACTTTTACGGCATACCGATATGGAACTTTTATCATAGCGTATTTTACCGTAGCGTATTTTAATGAAAACTCCGGCACCCATTGTAAAAAATCATTTTAATAAAACATTAGTTACATCCTTATAACGGTGCGGTAACAATTGATTAATTATGCGGTAACATCTTTGCGGCGTAAAAAATAGGTAAAATATGGAATCTAATTCCATTTTCATAATAATTTCTTATTTCAACTGCCGCTTATACAACTGCACCGCATTCTCCAATCCTAAATAAATGGCATCACATATCAATGCATGGCCAATAGATACTTACCGTAAGCTGATATTTATTTAGTAAAAAAAATTGATTTTCATTCTTTGCTCAAAAGTATTATATCTTCAACTTTTATCTTTTCTATAATTTCAGCAAACCTGTCATAAAAAAACTGGATCAATTCCTTTTTTGAAGTATTGCCCAATTTTACAAAAATAAGTTTATAGGGCTCTTTTTTAATAATGAAATTGTGGAAAAAGTCACTGTCTTTGGTAATTAATATTCTTTGTTCAGCAACTGAAATTTGATTGATTGTTTTATCGGAAGTGTCATTGCCAAATTCCAGGTCAAGGGTATGGATACAGTCGTATCCTTTATCTATAAAAAGCTGTTTAAGTGAAGGCGGTAGTTGGGCATCTAATAAAAACTTCATGCTGCTTTTATTTCTGCATATTTATGTTTCATGTTTAAAACCGCATATTGCAGGCAGGCCTGTATATCCTCTTTTTCAAGATCAGGAAATTCTTTCAGCAGGTCTTCTGTACTGTCGCCGCCTGCAAGGTATTCCAGCAATCCTTCTACTGTATAACGTTTGTTACGGATAGTTGGTTTGCCATGTGCAATTTCCGGGTTAATGGTAATCCTGTTTAATAATGAGGCTGACATAAAAAATAATTTGAAAATAAAGTTACAATTTAATTTTTAGAAGCCATTATAGGCAAAGGCTGTTTAAATACCCACCTATTATTTCAACTGCCGCTTATACAACTGCACCGCATTCTCCAATCCTAAATAAATGGCATCACATATCAATGCATGGCCAATGGATACTTCTAATAAACCGGGGATATTTTCACTAAAGTATTTTAAGTTTTGCAAATCAAGATCATGCCCGGCATTAATACCCAATCCTAATTCATTTGCTTTAATGGCGGCTGCAATAAATGGCTCAATTGCCAACTGCCCATTGCCAACTGCCCATTGCTTTGCGTAAGATTCTGTGTATAATTCAACCCTGTCTGTACCAACAGCTTTTGCGCCTTCAATCATTTCCACCACGGGGTCAACAAAAATAGAAACCCTAATGCCGGCATTTTTAAAAACAGTGATCATATCTTTTAAGTAAGCCGCATGTTCAATCGTATTCCATCCATGATTGGAAGTGAGTTGCCCAACCGCATCAGGAACCAATGTTACCTGCGTTGGTTTATTGGCAAGTACCAGCTCAACAAAACTTTTTTCGGTGCAGTTACCTTCAATATTAAATTCTGTTGTTACTACTTTGTTCAGTTCAAAAACATCAGCATAACGTATATGTCTTTCATCAGGCCGGGGGTGTACGGTAATGCCATCGGCGCCAAACCGCTCAATATCCATTGTCGATTTTATAAGATCAGGATTATTGCCGCCACGGCTGTTACGTAGCGTAGCCAGTTTATTAATATTTACAGAGAGTTTGGTCATGCCTGAATTTTAATTGATCAAATTTAATCTAAAACATGTGGGCTATACGGCTAAGTTTGAAAAAATATTTACTATGATTTGAATTTATGAATTAAATGTCTATTTTGTTCACTATTCATTTCCCTCCGAAAATTATGCTTCTCTTTTTTCACAAGTTCATTTAACTCTTTTATTAACAACTAAACTAAAACTTGTATGAAAAAAATCATTTCAGTAATGGTAATTGCAGGCTTATTGTTTGCCTGTAACGATGCAAAAAAGGATGAAAAAACAACCACCGAAGTAAAGCAGGAAAATGGCAAGGCCCCTGTTGAACTTCTTATGGACAGTAGCCTTGTTAACTCGGTAAAAGCCGCTTTTACGGCTTTTGAAAACAAAGACATTGAAGGCTATACCGCAAACCTTGCAGATAACGTAATGTTCCGGTGGTCGGGTGGCGATAGCCTGGTAGGCAAACAAGCGGTAAAAGATTATTATACCGGCAGGTTTAATATCATTGACAATATCAAATATTCCAATCATATTTTTCTTCCCATCATGAGCAACGAAAGTCCCAACGGTGGCGCAACTCCTGCCGGTAAATGGATGCTTTCCTGGTTTCAAACCAATGTAAAATATAAGAATGGGAAGGCTATCCAGTTTTGGGCACATAATGCCCAGCATTACAACGATGCAGGCAAAATTGATATTTTTGCACAGTATATCGACAGGCATCCAATCATTGAAGCTTCCAAAGACCTGGTGAAATAAAAACATCAGAAACGAATAGTAAAACCATCCCCGGCCAAAAGGGATGGTTTTATTTTATGTGCTTGTGAATTATCATTATCTTACCTCAAAAACCAAACTATATGCAGAAAATATTGATAATTGCAGCCTGTATGGTGCTGCTTTATGCCTGTAACAACACCAGTGACAAGGCAACAGTAACAAATTTTAAATCTATTGAAGTAAAGTACCCTGCAACAAAAAAAGACAGCACGATAAAAGATACTTATTTTGGTACGGTTGTGGCCGATCCCTATCGCTGGCTTGAAAATGATACCAGCTCCGAAACTGCTGCGTGGGTAAAGGCAGAGAATGAAGTAACGCAAAACTATCTTGGGCAGATACCATTTAGAGATGCCATTAAAAACAGGTTTGAGAAGCTGTATAATTTTGAGAAATATTCAGCGCCTTTTCGCCAGGGCAAGTATATGTATTATTACAAAAATTCAGGTTTGCAAAACCAAAGTGTACTGTACAGGGAAGCTGATGGTAGCAATAATGCGGAGGAGTTCCTGGATCCAAATTCTTTTTCAAAAGATGGTACTACCTCACTGGCAGGTATCAATTTTTCTAAAGATGGCAGCATGGCTGCTTATAATATTTCGGAAGGTGGCAGCGACTGGCAAAAAATTGTAGTAATGGATGCCGTTACAAAAAAACAAACCGGTGATACACTGCAATTAAAATTCAGCGGTGCCAGCTGGAAAGGTAATGATGGTTTTTATTACAGTAATTACGAAAGAACAAAGAATGGCAATGTTTTATCTGCCAAAAACGATAATCAAAAATTATATTACCACAAACTTGGTACACCACAATCTGCCGACAAACTGGTATATGGCGATGATGCTCATGCAGTGCGTTACATCTGGGGCTATTTAAGCGAAGATGAAAAATGGCTCATCATGGGTGCTGCCAACGAAACCTATGGCAACAGCATGTCTGTTCAGGATTTAAGCAAGCCTGGCAGCCCGGTAGTTCAAATAGTAACAGATATGAAAAACAGCCACAGTATAGTTGATGTGGATGATAATTATTTTTATATACAAACTGATAAAGATGCACCAACCAGCAAGTTGGTGATGGCACCCGTTGCAGATCCAAAACTTGCAAACTGGAAAACCATGGTGGAAGCTAAGCCCGAAGTCTTAAATGCCTCGGCTGTTGGTGGAAGTATTTTTTGCACATACCTTAAAGATGCAGTAAATAAAGTGTATCAATTGGACAGAACCGGTAAACAAATTCGTGAAGTTGCATTACCCGGCTTAGGAACAGCAGGTGGTTTTTCCGGCAAACAGGATGAAAAAGAAACCTACTTTGTATTTACCTCTTATGTAAACCCTGCCACCATTTATAAAATGGATTTGGCAACCGGCCAAACATCCATTTATAAAGAATCGAAAGTAGAATTTAAGCCTGCAGATTTTGAATCGAAGCAGGTGTTTTATACCTCTAAAGATGGAACAAAAATACCGATGCTTATCACTTATAAAAAAGGAATTGAATTGAACGGAAAAAATCCATGCCTGCTATATGCGTACGGGGGCTTTGGTATTAGCATTACACCTTCCTTTAGTACGTCGAATATTATTTTGATGGAGAATGGTGGTATTTATGCCGTGCCTAATATACGCGGTGGTGGCGAGTATG
>JANNYY010000574.1:0-3588 GCA_031410355.1 Chitinophagaceae bacterium
TGCAGCTTTTTCTGTTTTTAAAAAAGTTACAACTTGCTGAAAGTAAGGTTTGGTAAACTCATTCTTTAAAACTTCCTTCCACGATGCTTCCATTTGTACTTCCATGCTTAAAGTTTTGCATAAAAATAAAAAAGAGCCGCCATAAAGCGACTCTTTCTTTTTTTATGTGACTCGGATTGGATTCGAACCAATGACCCTCCCGATTAGAATCGGGATGCACTATCCTGCTAAGCTGATTAATTTTTCGATATACGTTCTACTTTTCATTTTTTTAATGTAAAATTCTCTTTGTCTTGCTTGTTTTAATTGTTCAAAAATTTCTTTATAAACCAAGAGCCAGGGTAATCCGGTTTTTGTAAATTTTTCTTTACCTCTGTTATGTTCTATCAAACGCCTGTCTAAATCAGGGGTAGAACCAACATAATATTTGTTAAGTGGTTGACTAAATAATATGTAAACAAATGCTTGCATAAAATAAAAAAAAGCCTGATAAATACAGGCTTTTCGTTTGTGATCCGGATTGGATTCGAACCAATGACCCCCAGCTTAGAAGGCTGATGCTCTATCCAGCTGAGCTACCGGACCAGTAATTTAATAACACTCAAAAAAAGAACCAATAACCCTCCCGATTAAATCGGGATGCTCTATCCAGCTGAGCTACCGAGCCGATTCTTTTCTATAGTTCCAAAATCGGCTGCAAATATAGGCATTTCAGAAAAAAGGTTGTAAATAAAATATCTGCAATTTCAGTTTGTAAAAATAAAATTTATAAATTCGCTATCTACAATTTAATGCTATGAGGTATTTAAACAACTAAGGAAAGATATCTTCTTCCTTAATTCTGCAAAGGTCACAATGCAATTCTGCATTGCAATTTATCTATTTACTTAACTTTTTATTTTGTATTTATCATGGCATACTCAACACAAAAAATTCATTCTTATTTTAAATTATTTATAGAGGCAGTTCGGGGCGATATTAAAGATTTTACCACAGGAAGTATTGACCGGGCAATATTTTTATTAGCTATTCCTATGGTTCTGGAAATGGTTCTGGAATCGTTATTTGCAGTTGTGGATATTTATTTTGTCAATAAGATCGGTATTGATGCTTCTTCAACTGTTGTACTTACCGAAGCATCGTTATCTATTTTATATTCGGTTGCATGGGGTTTGTCAATTGGTGTAACTGCACTGGTAGCAAGGCGTGCAGGCGAAAAAAATTTTAAGGCTGCCTCCGAAATTGCAGTGCAGGCAATTTTACTCGGCTCATTTCTTTCAGTAATAATAAGTATAGTTGGGTTTAATTTTCCCAAAGAGATATTAAGGCTGATGGGTGCAACAGAAAAAGCAGCACAGGAAAATTATTTATTTACCCAGATCATGCTAACCGGTAACATCGTTATCGTATTGCTGTTTATCAATAACGCTGTGTTCAGGGGTGTGGGTAATGCTTCTATTGCCATGAAGGCTTTATTAATTGCAAATGCTATAAATATTATTTTAGATCCCTTACTCATCCTGGGTATTGGCCCGTTTCCAAAAATGGGTATTGTTGGTGCTGCAGTTGCAACAACCTTTGGAAGATCATGTGCTGTGGTTTATCAATTTTACCATTTATTTCATGGCCATGCGCTTATAAAACTTGCCATTAAGCAATTTACAGTTCAAATAAGCTTAATACGCAGTATCCTCAATACTTCAGCAGGCGGTATGTTTCAGTTCATTATTGGTAGCTGTAGCTGGATATTTTTAGCAATGATCATTGCAGAATCGGGTCCCGCTGCAATTGCTGGTTATGGTACAGCTATCAGAATTTGCATTTTTACCCTTTTGCCTGCCTGGGGTATGGCTAATGCTGCGGCTACACTTGTTGGCCAGAACCTGGGTGCCAATCAACCCGAAAGAGCAGAAAAATCTGTGTGGAGAACTGCCTTTCTCACTTTTTGTTTTTTTGCAATAGTTGCTGTAATATTTTTTGTTTTTGGAGAGCAATTAATGCGTTTTTTCATTCAGGATAAAGCCGCCATTATTTCTGGAACTCAATGCCTGCACATATTAGCTATTGGGTATGTATTTTTTGCTTATGGCATGATCGTAAGCCAGGCCTTTAATGGAGCTGGTGATACTAAAACCCCAACATATATTAACCTGTTTGTTTTCTGGGTTTTACAAATACCGGCAGCTTATCTTTTTGCCAAATTCCTGAAAATGGGCCCTACGGGAGTTTATATAGCAATTGCCCTGTCAGAAACAGTACTGGCAATTATAAGTATCCTTGTATTTAGAAAAGGCAAATGGAAACTGGTAAAGGTCTGATACTAACTATTTTTACACAAATAATAAAATTAGATACAAATTTTGCCTTTCCATTAATTTAACATTATATTTGCACATAACTCAGAAAAAAAATTTTAATCAAATTAAAGTTTATGAAACAAAAACTAACGCTAATTCTGGCATTATCTCTTTTTGCCGTAAGTGCCTTTTCTCAAAAAGCCAAAAAAATGGGAATGGGTGATAAAAAGGGCCCGCTTCTCGGTTTACATTTTAATTTACAAGACTTTAATGCTCCAATAGGTATTAAGGACCCAAGTACAGGGCAAACCTACAGTCGCATAAAGGATATGACAAAGGGTTTTTCTGTGTCTTATTGGAAAGGAATTTGTTCAAGAATAGATTTCTCTATAAAAGCCAACGCCAGTTTTCGTGATTACCGTGCAATACGTACTGGTTTAACACAAAAAACTGAAATGGGTTTGGAACTTGAACCCTCACTTAACTTTCGCCCTTTTCCGGATAAGGCTTTACTAAATCCGTTTTTAACTGTAGGTATCGGTGGCGGATATTACACTGACAAAATAGGCGCTTATGTTCCTGCAGGCCTTGGTTTACAGGTTAATTTAAACAGCATTACTTACCTGTTTGCCCAGGGGCAATACCGTTGGGATATAACTAAAAGTGATCCTAAGTATGGTGGTAAAAAAGTTATTGGTGATAATTTGTTTTATTCTTTTGGTGTAGCACAAAACATCGGAAAAGAAAAAGTAAAAGTTGTTCCACCACCACCACCACCGGTTGTTGAACCTCCAAAAGACAGGGATGGCGATGGCGTTTTAGATGTTGATGATAAATGTCCTGATGTTGCTGGTCTTGCTTCTTTACAAGGTTGCCCCGACAGGGATGGTGACGGTATTACTGATGCTGAAGATAAATGCCCTGACGTTGCCGGTTTAGCACGTTACCAGGGTTGTCCTATTCCTGATACTGATAAAGATGGTATTAACGACGAAGTTGATAAATGTCCTACTGTTCCAGGTTTAGCACGTTACCAGGGTTGCCCAATTCCTGATACTGATGGAGATGGTGTAAATGATGAAGAAGATAAGTGTATCAACGAAAAAGGACCTGCATCTAACTTCGGTTGTCCCATTATCAGCGAAGAAATAATTAAGAAAGTTAACCTGGCTGCTCAGAATATTTTCTTCGAAACAGCTAAATCAAAATTACTGGCTAAATCATTCCCTAAATTAAATGATGTAGTTACCATTTTAAACCAAAATCCTTCTTACAAAGTACAGATTGATGG
>JANNYY010000575.1:0-3366 GCA_031410355.1 Chitinophagaceae bacterium
CAATTATGTACTGTTTTACAATTATGCTATTGAAATAGATAAATTTATTGCAGACTCTTCAGGAAAAAAAGCAGAGGAGTACAGGAAGAAAATTATTGAATTGTATAAAAAGGCCATCAGTCTTAAATCTACAGTGGAAGCTAATTTGCAATTGGCGAATATATTTTACAGCAAAACTTATGAATTGCAGGAGCAGGCTGCTAAAATAAAAGGAACCAAACCTGCAGAAGTAAAATTAAAAAGTGAGTTGCAGGCATCTGTAAAATCAACCATGAGTGAAGCTATACCTTATGCTGAGGAAGCAGTTAAACTTTTAAGTGCCTATAAAGAATATAAATTTTCGGATAAAACCAACTACAAACTGGCTTTGGAAATTTTAACCAATGCGTATAAAATGGCCGGCAATGCTGCTAAAGTAGCTGAGTATGAAAAGAAGAAAGCAGAAGTAGAAAAACTATAAACTAAACAATTTTCATAAAAAAACCTCCTGCTAAAAGGAGGTTTTTTTTATACCGTAATTTATTATTGTCCGCCAACCCTTATTTGAAAATTACCGGGCCCACCGCCATTCTGCATATCCTTCATGGGTTTTATTTCAATGTCTTTTGGAATTTCAAATTCTTTATCTGCTACATCTTTATCAATTACCAGTTTGGTAACCTGCACCGTCATCTTTCTGCCTCTGTTCATATTTCTTTCGTACTCCATAGGAAAACCGTTTAAATCTTCCATTCCATTTGCACCGGCAGTAACATTAAAACCGCCAAAACCGCCTCCGCTGCCACCAGTACTGGGCAAATTTTGTATTTTAAAATCAGGGCAATACCATACCGCTGTTGTATCGGTGCGGCCATTTGCCCGTTTACCAATTACCAATGCTTTTTTACAGTTGTAACCCGCTATCTTTTTGCTTTCATCAACATAAACAATTGAAAAAACTGCAGGCGTATTGGAGCCTCCGCCAAAAGTTGCATTTTGTCCTCCTCTGCTCTGCATCATACTGTCCATTCGCTTACGCATCTCTGCCTGGTCGGCATCTGTTGCATAAAAACCTGATTTACGGCCCATCATTTCCATGATGGTTGTGGTCATTTTTTTTGAATTGTCCCTGATTATCGTTGTTCTGCCCATTTCACTTTCTGAGAAGGTTTTAACCAGGTCATTCTTTAGCCAGGTGGTTGTTTTGGTTTCTCCATCGCCACCAAAGCGCATTACCCTTACTTCTCCACCATCGGCAGATGTACTGGTTTGTGCGCCTTCATCTCCATCGGGGGCAACAATTGTTGTTTTTGTAGTTACAGTAGCCTGCGTTAAAACTTTAGGCTGTGCAAATACAGCAAGCGAAAAAGGTAAAAACAAAAGAGTAATTATTTTTTTCATATTTATATTAATTAAGAGCCAAAAATACGAATAGATTCGTAATTACAAAACCAAAGTTTTGGTTTAGGAAGATTTTAACAGCTTGTTTACTTACGTGCAACTTTTTTTACAAAGCAACCTTAAAAGTGATTTAAGCGTTTCATTATTATCAAATCTTTAATTCTTTTAACCAAAAAAATTTTATTATGAAACATCTAATCAGGATTATGGCAGTTTTATTTTTCTTTACAGGTTTTATTTCCTGCAAAAAAAGTGATTCAACACCTACCCCAAATCCAAATGTAACTTTTCTGGCCACGGTAAACGGAGCAAGTGAAGTACCCGCAAATCCCTCAGCCTCTACAGGTACTGCAACGCTTACTTTTAATACTACCACAAAAATATTTACAGTCACAGTAACTCATAATGTTGCAGCGCCTACAAACGGGCATATACATGTGGGTGCCGTGGGAGTAAGCGGGGCGGTTGTTTTTGGTTTTACAAGCTTAACATCTCCTATAAATTACACCAGTGGAGCTTTAACTGCAGCCCAGGAAGCCGATCTTAATGCCAATCTTTATTATGTAAACCTGCACACGGCAGCCTATCCCGGAGGTGAAATAAGGGGGCAACTGATAAAACAATAAAAAGGAAAACCCGTTTTATAAAGCGTAAACGGGTAAGATCATAACTTTCGGACTAAATTAAATTTTAGAAATGGAAAGTTATGATCTTAATATTTTGCACAGTACCTGTATGCTAACAACGTTCAAGTGCATACCAGATCACAAAAAATATGATAACCGTACTCAGGCATCCTCCGCCCAGTTTTTTTGCCCCGTACCCGGCAATTAATCCTCTTACTAATTTATTCATTGTTGTAATTTATAAGGTTCAGTTTTAATTTAAGATAACTATTTTTATTTATAGAAAGTGTTTTATTTACCTGATCCGCTACCAGACTCAGGATATTAATATAAAGTTGCTTACTTAAAATTAAACTGGTTAAACTGTTAACAGCTAACTGTTAATAACTCTGTGAATTCACTGTAAAAAATCAAAATTTTCTATTGTTTCATTCCATTATATTTGCCCTCTTACTTAAAATATAGAAAACGTGCGTTTAAAGAGTTTAGAAATTAAAGGATTTAAAAGTTTTGCAGATAAAACTGTACTCAATTTTGATGAAGGCATAACCGGGGTAATTGGCCCCAATGGTTGCGGTAAAAGCAATATTGTGGACAGCATACGCTGGGTAATAGGTGAGCATAAAATAAGTAACCTGCGCAGTGAAAACCTGGAGAGCCTTGTTTTTAATGGAAGTAAAACCCGCAGTGCCAGTGGTATTGCCGAGGTTAGCCTTACTTTTGATAATACAAAAAACCTGCTGCCTACCGAGTTTAGCACAGTTACCGTAACCCGTAAATATTACAAAAGCGGGGAGAGCGAATACCGCCTGAATGATGTGGCCTGCCGCCTTAAAGATATTCATAACCTGTTTATGGATACCGGTATAAGCAACGACAGCTATGCCATTATTGAACTGGGTATGGTAGATGATATTATTAAAGACAAGGAAAACAGCCGCAGGCGCATGCTGGAACAGGCAGCTGGCATATCTATTTACAAAACCCGTAAAAAAGAAGCCAAACTTAAATTAGATGCTGCCGAACAGGACCTGGCACGTATTGAAGACCTGTTGTTTGAGATAAACAACCAGTTGAAAAGCCTTGAAAGCCAGGCTAAAAAAGCAGAGAAATACTTTGAAATAAAGAAAGAATACAAAGAAGTTAGTATAGAACTGGCAAAAGCTGCGCTTGAAGGGTTTAATATTACCTACCACGATTTGAATGAAAAACAAAAGACCGAAGTAGATAAGCGTATTGAACTGGAGACCGCCATTGCCAAAGAAGAAGCTTTGCTGGAGCAGGAAAAACTTGACCTTGTTCAAAAAGAAAAAGCATTGCAAACCATGCAGCATACATTTAATGAAATGCTGGATGCAGT
>JANNYY010000576.1:0-5442 GCA_031410355.1 Chitinophagaceae bacterium
GTTTATTTAACTCCTTCCGGCTACACTGATACAATAAAGCGTGGCGGAGAAATGGGTTCGAATGGATTAACGCTTGATGCAGATGGCAGTCTTGTTTTGTGCCAATGCGGTAACAGGCAAATGGCAAAGATGGATGCAGCACTTGATAAGCCCAAACCAAATTATATAACGTTGGCAGAAAAATATAATGGCAAACGTTTTAACAGTCCGAATGATGCAGTTTACAACAGCAAAGGCGAATTATTTTTTACAGACCCTCCTTATGGTTTGGAAAAACAAATGAATGATCCTAAAAAAGAAATTCCTTTCCAGGGTGTATATAAAGTGAAGACAAACGGGGAGTTGGTATTGGTTACAGATTCTCTTACAAGGCCCAATGGCATTGCGTTTTTACCTGGAGAAAAAACTTTGCTGGTTGCCAATTCCGATCCTGCAAAACCAAACTGGTATGCATTTGAGCTTGGCGATAAAGACAGTATTATTTCTTCAAGAATATTTTACAGCACTTCAGGTTACGACAGATCGTTAAAAGGTTTACCCGATGGCATGAAAGTGGATAAGCAGGGAAATGTTTTTGCAACAGGCCCGGGAGGTGTTTGGATATTTAACAGCCAGGGAAAATTATTGGGTAAAATAAAACTGGATGAAGCAACATCCAACATTGCATTATCACCGGATGAAAAAACAATCTACATCACCAACGATATGTATGTACTGAGATTAAAAATGAGGAATTAAAATCAACATGACATTTGTAATCATCATATCAGCAATTGCACTGCAGATCTTTTTGACGTATAAAAAAGTAAGTCCATTTTTGTCATTACTCATTGTGGCAATCCTTGCAGGGTTGTTTTTAGGCATGAAACCAGAGGCTATTCTTTTATCCATAAAGAACGGCGTTGGAAATACATTAGGAGGGCTTGTACTCATTATTTGTCTTGGTGCCATACTGGGGAAGATACTGGAAGCCGGCGGAGCAGCAGAACGTATCTCAACAACATTGATCAATGGCTTTGGAGAAAAAAATATTCAATGGGCTGTTCTGCTCACCGGTTTTCTCATCGGCATCCCATTGTATTATAATGCCGGATTTGTAATACTGGTGCCTTTGGTTTTTTCAATTGCTCAAAAAGCAAAGCTGCCATTATTATATGTAGCCATCCCTATGGCGGCATCCTTATCAACCACACATTGTTTTCTTCCGCCCCACCCCAGCCCGGTTTTTTTGGTAAATGCCTTTAAAGCCGATATGGGAAAAACTTTGATCTATGGATTAATGATAGCTGTTCCTGTTGTAATTCTTGCCGGGCCGTTTTTAGGCAGCATGATGAAAAATATTAAAGTAGATATCAAATCATTTTTTTTAAGCAAAGAACCTGCAACTGAAAAAAAATTGCCCGGTGCCTTACCAAGTTTCATTATTGGATTGTTGCCGGTAATATTAATAACACTGGCTGTTATTGCTGAAAACTTCCTGCCTGATCAGCCTTTAAAAAAAATAATTTTATTCATTGGCGATCCTACCATTGCTTTATTATTATCAGTGCTGTTAGCCATGTGGTATTTTGGTTTAAGAGCAGGCGAATCTATGAGTACAACAACCAAATGGCTGAATGAATCCATTTCGGGTATTGCCATTATCATCCTCATCATCACTGCAGGTGGTATTTTTAAACAGGTTTTACAAGATAGCAGTACCGATAAATACATTGCTTCATTCAGCGGTAAATGGCAAATGCCGCCATTGGTATTTGCATGGGCGGTTACGGCATTGCTGAGAGTAGCCATAGGATCCGCTACAGTAGCGGGTATTACCGCAGCAGGTGTTGTATCTCCATTGGTGGCTGCAGGTGTTGTGTCTCCTGAACTGATGGTATTGGCTGTGGGAACCGGCAGTGTTTTCGGGTCTCATATCAATGATTCGGGGTTCTGGATGTTCAAAGAATTTTTTAACCTGTCGCTAAAACAAACTTTTTTATCGTGGACAGTTATGGAAACAACCATTTCCATTCTTGGGTTGATTGGCGTATTAATATTGAATATGTTTATTTAAAAAGACCGGCATTATGAATAAAATATGTAAGCGATACTTTTTAAGTGTTGTGTATTTTTCCCCACATCAACCGTTTGCAAACAGTATTATCAGGTATTCACTAACTGGTGGCTTTTAATACCCTTACTAAAAACTTACATTTGATATTAAACGACTGCCCATGCCTGTTCCAAAGCCCCGCCTTAGCTTTTGGCAAATAATAAATATGAATGTTGGCTTTTTTGGCATTCAATACAGTTTTGGCTTACAGCAAAGTGCTGTAAATCCCATTTACGATTTTTTAGGTGCAAAACCGGATGAAATTCCCTGGCTAAACCTGGCCGGGCCACTTACCGGATTAATCATACAGCCAATTATTGGCGCATTAAGCGATAAAACATGGCATCCAAAATTCGGGCGGCGTAAACCTTTTTTTCTGATTGGCGCTATTATGTGCAGTATTGCACTTTTTTTATTTCCTTTTAGCTCCACATTGTGGATGGCTGCCGGTTTGCTTTGGGTATTGGATGCGGGCAACAACACAGCCATGGAACCTTACCGGGCATTTGTTGCCGACAAATTAGATGCAACCCAGCAGCCAACTGGTTTTCAGGCACAAAGTTTTTTTACGGGTTTTGGACAAACCCTTGCCAATGTTTCGCTCTATGTTTTCCCGCTTATTGTTATTGGCTATACCGGCAAAATACCAAACTGGGTTTTTGCATCATTTTTTGTTGGCGCAGTGTGTTCCATCGCATCGGTTTGGTGGAGCATGAGAACCACGCCTGAAATTCCACCGACGGCTGAAGAACTTGCGGAAATAAGAAAGAAGAATGAAGGAATGCCGCATCCGCTCATCCAGTTTTTTCTTTCCATCTTAACTACCATTATTGCATACATAGCGATGGTCGTTTTAATTATTCCCGAAATTTTTTCAAAGGGAACAATCAGGAGAGTTATGAGGTCGCTGAATAATAACAGCATTACCCGATCGCTGTTTGCACAGAATATTGAAATATTTGAAGCCATTATTGCCATGCCAAAAGTAATGTGGCAACTGGCGCTGGTGTACCTGTTTCAGTGGTATGCCTTGTTTTGTTACTGGCAAAACAGTTCAAAAAGTATTGCTTTATCGCTGTATGGCGCCACGCCGGATAACAAAGAACTTTATGAAAAAGCCGTAGGCATTACCGGGCTTGTTAATGGCTGGTACAATATTGTTACTTTTTTAGTTGCATTTGGCCTGGTTGGGTTTGCAAGAAAATACAGCCCCAAATGGGTACACTTTTTTTGTTTGCTGATGGCCGGTATTGGCTTTATCGCATTTCCCTTTATTACCGAAAAAACATTGTTGTTTGTTGCCATTACCGGCTTTGGCGTTGGCTGGGCAAGCATGATGGGTATCCCCTACCTGATGGTGGTAAAAGATATTCCTAAAGAAAGATATGGTGTGTACATGGGTGTTATTAACATGATGATCGTTATTCCCATGTTTCTTCAAACTATTTCGTTTGGCTACATTATGAAACATTTTTTAAACAACAACCCCGGCAATGCAATTTTGCTGGCAGGCGTATTGCTGCTGATTGCAGCGGGTTGCACCACGCTAATTAAAACAACAAGAATTACTGATGATATAATTTTGCCTTCGGGAGGCGGGCATTAATTACAGCAGATAAAAAAAATTACATGAACAAGATCCTATGTATTGGCGAAGCACTGATAGACATGATCTGCACAGACAAAGGAAGCGCCTTATCTGATGGAGAAAATTTTTTAAAAAAACCCGGAGGCGCTCCTACCAATGTGGCTGCCGCAATTGCTGCATTAGGCGGTGATGCGTGGCTGGCTGCAAAAGTTGGTGCCGATCCCTTTGGTAAACACCTGGTTGATGTTATGCAGGACTTTGGTGTATCAACAAAATTTGTGGTGGAAGATGAAAAGCATTTTACAACATTTGCTTTTGTATCATTATTAAAAAACGGCGAACGTGATTTTTATTTTAACCGTGGGGCCGATGGTGAACTAACCCGGGATGAAGTAGATGTTATGGACCTGGCCGAATTTTCAATTGCACATTTTGGTTCTGCTACCGGCTTTTTGCCCGGAGCCTTACAGGCAGCTTACCAAAGCCTTTTACAAAAAGCATTGCTGCATAATGTATTTATCAGCTTCGACCCTAATTACCGGCACCTGCTCTACAAGGATAAAAAACAATCTTTTACAGATCAGTCGTGGAATTTTTTAACTGCCTGCCATTTTTTTAAAGTAAGTGATGAAGAAGCCATGTTACTTACAGGCCGTAATAGTGTTGCAGATGCTGCCGAAGATTTTATAGAAAAAACAAAAGCTGTATTTGCCATCACACTTGGAAAAGAAGGAACGCTGCTGGGCCTGCATGGCGCTACCAGCATCATACCCAGCATAGCCGTAGAAGCAGTTGATACCACCGGTGCCGGCGATGCATTTGTAGGCGCCGTACTTTATCAACTTAGCCACTATTCAAAAACAGCCATAGAAAATTTACAAGTTGCCGACTGGCATAAAATAATAACCAATGCTAATAAAGCCGGTGCCAGAACCTGCGAATACTTAGGCGCTATGGAGGCCTTTAAACACCTTAATAAAGATATTTTTAACTGAGCTAAAGCAATGGAGAAGCATACTGAAAAAAAATCAACATCCGGTGCCGCAGTTTCTGCTGAAAAACAATTCAATACAAGAAAGCTGAATGCAACTGCAGATATTGCAGAACTTTATGCCAGGCTATATAAAGATCACCCCGGTTATAAAAAAGGTTACCAGGACCTATTGCAGGTAATAGAAAATGGATTTGCAAACAGAAATACTATTTTAAAAGAAAGAGATCTGACCAAACTCAATAACCAAACAGAAAACTGGTTTCTGAGTAACAGGATCAGTGGCATGAGTTTGTATGTTGACCGGTTTTGCGGAACCCTGTTAAACCTTACAAACAAGCTGGATTATTTTGAAGAGCTGGGCACAAATTTACTGCACCTGATGCCGGTTTTTGAAAGCCCCGCTAATGAGAGTGATGGCGGTTATGCCGTTTCTGATTTTAGAAAAGTTGACAAACGTTTTGGCAATATTGATGACCTGGTAAATCTACAGCGCCACATGCAGGAGCGTGACATGTACCTGATGCTGGATATTGTTTTAAACCATACTTCGCAAATGCATGAGTGGGCATTAAAGGCAAAAGCAGGAGATAAAAAATACCAGGATTATTTTTATCTTTTCGACAACAGGGATATGCCCGATGAACTGGAGAAAACAATGCCCGAAGTTTTTCCGGAAAGTTCGCCCGGAAATTTTACCTATATCCCAGAACTTAATAAATGGGTGATGACCGTTTTCCATAATTATCAATGGGATTTAAATTACCG
>JANNYY010000577.1:0-15028 GCA_031410355.1 Chitinophagaceae bacterium
GCTATAAAAGCAAGATTTGATCAGTTGGGTGTTGCATTAACCAACCCGGAGATTGTGGGCAACAATAAAAAATTTACAGAAACGAGTAAAGAATATCGTGGGCTGGAAAAAATTGTGCGGGCCTATACAGATTACCGCAAAGTGCTGGATGATATTGCTTTTTACAAGGAAGCAATAGCAGGTGATGATGAAGAGATGCGGGAACTGGCAAAAATGGAAGCACCATCACTGGAAGAGAAGAAAACACAGATGGAAGCGCAAATCCGTCAGTTGCTGATACCAAAAGATCCTCAGGATGAGAAGAACGCAATTCTGGAAATTCGTGCGGGTACTGGTGGTGACGAAGCAAGTTTGTTTGCGGGCGAATTATTAAGAATGTATGTCCGTTATTGCGAAAGGCGTGGCTGGAAAACAGCTATCCTTAGCGAAAGTGAAGGAACAGTAGGCGGCTACAAAGAAGTACAGGTGGAAGTGGTTGGTGATGATGTGTATGGTGTTTTAAAGTTTGAAAGCGGCGTACACCGGGTACAACGGGTGCCTGATACGGAAGCCAGTGGCCGGGTGCATACCAGTGCTGTAACGGTGGCTGTAATGCCCGAGGCAGAAGATGTGGATGTAGATTTAAAAGAATCGGATGTGAAAATGGAAACTGCCCGAAGCGGCGGTGCCGGCGGCCAAAATGTAAATAAAGTAGAAACCAAGGTTTTTCTTACACATAAGCCAACCGGTATTGTAGTTATGTGCCAAACAGACCGTTCGCAATTGGGCAACCGGTTAAAAGCAATGGAAATGCTGAGAACCAGGTTGTACGATGAAGAGGTTAGAAAAGTAGAGGAAGCCACGGCACACATGCGCAAAAGCCTGGTGAGTACCGGCGACAGAAGCGCCAAAATACGAACCTATAATTTTCCGCAGGGCCGGGTTACCGACCACCGCATTGGATTAACGGTGTATAATTTGGATACTATTTTAAACGGCGAGATACAGGAATTTTTAGATGCACTGCAGTTTGCCGAAAATGCAGAAAAATTAACTTCCCAGAATTAAAAAAATAATCTGCTACATATCATAATAAATATTAACTTACTGCCCGTTTGTTTCATTAATATTTATCATCCCTAAAATTTTATGTTATGTTAGAAGAACTATTTAACCTGGTTAGAGAATCATCGCATGATGCTGTAGTAAATAATCCTGATGTACCCAACGAACACAATGATGAAGTGGTTGCAGAAGCTACAAATACGGTAGCATCGGGTTTACGCAATATGATAGCGGGCGGAGGCTTAAAAAGCATTATATCTTTATTTCAAAATAAAGATGGGCAGAGTAAAGACGGTGGCAGCAGTTTATTAGATAACCCTTTAGTTAGTATGATGATTGGCCACTTTGCCGGAAAACTTTCAACCAAATATAACATGGATGAAAGCAAGGCAAATAGTGTTGCCAGCAGTTTAATACCAAATGTACTGGCTAATTTAGTGAGCAAAAGCAACGATCCGGCAGACAATGGGTTTTCTTTAGAAAAATTATTAAACTCTATAACCGGCGGCAAAACCACAGAACTGGTGGAGGAAGAACAAAAAAGCGGGAAAAGCGGCTTTAATTTCAAGGATTTACTTAACAAGATTGTAGGGGGCGGGGATGATAATGCAGGCGGCGGCGGAGGCGGTTTAATGAATATTATTACCAAATTGGCGGGTGGCGCCCTGTCTCAGCAAAAACGCAATGGCGGTGGTGGCGGGTTATTGAATATAATAAAAGGATTTTTTTAATAGCAAAAAAATATAATTCCTCTTAAAACACGCCCATTTTGGCGTGTTTTTATTTTATGGTAATCCTTAAACTCAGCTTAGCCGGTAAAAAGCGGGAATTTTAAAATTTATACATAAAGTGGGATAAAATAACCACAATTAAAATAATTTTCTCTTTTGTTCGTTATTAAAAAGCAGGCGAATTTGCATAATAATCAGGCATTAAGGAATACTTAACATTTGGGATAAAACTTTTGGCATCCCTTTTGCGTTTATATAATCAAACAACGAACAATTCAAATTTCTCATAAGCAGTTAGTTTTGGTAACGGCCCCTGTTTCAACAGGGGCTTCTCTTTTTTTGATAACATCTCATTCAAAAAAAGTAGGGTTGCGGAGGTTATCTTTGCCTGACTAATTATGGACAAATCCTCACAAATATTTCAAACCAACAATGCTTACCGGTGGAAAAGTATTAAATGGACAGGGCGCATTCTCTTCCTTATTTTATTATTTGTACTGGCGGTAGTTATACTGGCTATTTCACTTGCCCAAAATCCTTCAACCAATGTTGTATCTGGCGAATACAATGGTAATAAGGATAGTATAAAGCTGTCGGCTTATCACAATAAAAAAATAAAAGGGTTTAAAGATTTTTTATCCAAAAGAGAACAGGAAGAATTTCAAAAAAAACAATTAAACAGCATTAATAAAACCTCGGGGCAGTTTATAAGAGCGGCATTTTACACGCCCTGGTCGGGCAGTAAATCTGTTCCTTCATTAGAACGTTATGGCGATAAGATAAATGTAATTTTTCCGGAATGGTTTTTTATAGATACCAATAATAATATTAAACTGCAGACAAGAATTGACAGTGCAGGCCTGGCACAGATGCGGCAGAAGAATTTGCGCATCATGCCCATGCTCACCAACTTTAATTCATCAAAAAAAAATAAAGAAGGGAAATTGGCTCCCGATTTTGACGGCAACCTTGTACATGCCATTTTAAATGATACTGCAAAGCAGAAAAAATTTATTCAGCAACTTATTGATACGCTTATCACTTATCATTTCCAGGGTATTAATATAGATTTTGAAGAAATAAATGAAGCCACAAATAAACCGCTTACCCGTTTTCAAAGAAATTTATACAATGCGCTTCATGCAAAAAACCTGTTGGTTACGCAGGATGTAAGCGCTATGAATGACGCTTATGATTTTGAGCAATTGTCGAATTATAATGACTATGTGATACTTATGGCATATGACCAGTACAGTGATACTTTAAAAGGTGCCGGGCCAATATCTGATCAAAAATGGGTTGAAGATGCAGTTGACCAGGCGGCAAAAAAAATGGACAGCAAAAAAATAATTCTGGGCCTGTCTGGCTATGGCTATGATTGGGCAAACTGGACAAATAAAGATGGTGAACCGGAAAAAGAAGTGAGGGATCAGACGTATGCCGAAGCGATAGACCGGGCAAGGGCATCAAATGCTGCAATTGATTTTGATAACGACAATTATAACCTTCATTACACCTACACAGAAAAACAATATAGTGCCGAAAGCCCATTAATTAAACACGATGTGTGGCTTACAGATGCAGCTACCACTTTTAATATCATGCGCTTTGCCGATGAATACGGCCTTGCAGGCACTGCCTTGTGGCGGTTGGGAAGTGAAGATCCCCGTATCTGGAATTTTTATAACCTGGATTTAGATAATTATGCATTACAAAAAAAGCCCTTCAATTTTAATTTATTCGCAAAGATTCCCATAAATCCTAATCAAAAACCATCGTGGGTAGGACAGGAAGGGGGAGAGATATTGAATATTTTAGGAAGCCCGCAGGAAGGGAAAATAAAAATAGAGATTGACATTGCCGAGCAATTAATTGCTGAACAGGTTTACACTCAATTACCATCGGGTTACGTATATGAAAAATCGGGAGAAGACACAAGCGAAATTGGCCCCGGCCATAAAATTATTTTAACCTTTGATGATGGCCCGGATGATGAATACACACCTAAAATTTTAAACATTTTAGAAAAAGAAAAGATTCCCGCAACTTTTTTTATTGTTGGATTGGCAGCAGAAAAAAACCTGCCGCTGTTAAAACGAATTTACAGGGATGGATTTGAGATCGGTAATCACACTTTTACACATCACAACATTGCCACCATGAGCGCCGAAAGGGCCGACATTGAGCTGAAAGCTACAAGGCTGTTAATTGAAGCGGTTACCGGCCATTCCACTATTCTATTCAGGGCACCATACAATGCAGATAGTGAACCGCAAACTTTTGATGAAATTGAACCGCTTGCCCGAAGCAAAAAAGATAATTATATAACTGTTGGCGAAAGTATTGATCCAAACGATTGGGATCCAAACAATAATGCCGATTCTATTGTAGCAAGAACCATACGAATTGCAGAAGATGGAAACGGCAATATTATTTTATTGCATGATGCAGGCGGGCAAAGCAGGCAGGCCACTGTGGATGCTTTGCCTCGAATTATAAAATATTTTAGAGATAAAGGTTGCGTATTTACCACCGTAGCCGACCTGATGGGTAAAACAAAAAATGATATCATGCCGCCTGTTAAAAAAGGTTGGGCAAGCTCTTTTAATTATTTTTTTGTTGAATTTATTTACTGGGCAGGAAAAATAATTTTCTCCCTGTTTCTTATTGGTATTTTTTTATCAATTGGCAGAATAATGCTGATGGCATTACTGGCCTGGTTACAAAAAAGAAAAGAAACAAAAGCTGTTCCTGTTAATCTTTCCGCCGCAGGCGAGCCATTTGTAAGTATTATTGTGCCTGCATTTAACGAAGAAATAAATGCAACCCGAACCATACAGAGTTTATTGCTGCAGGATTACCAAAATATGCAGGTTGTTTTTATAGATGACGGCAGCACCGATAATACTTTTAAAATAGTGCAGGATGCATTTAACACCAATGATAAAGTAAAAGTATTTACAAAATCAAATGGCGGAAAAGCTTCTGCCTTAAATATGGGTATTGAAAAAGCAGGTGGCGAATTTGTTGTTTGCATTGATGCCGACACTCAATTAAAACCCGATGCAGTTTCCCTGCTGATAAAAAAGTTTTTTAATGCCGGGGCCAATACAAAAATAAATGCCCGGGTAGGTGCAGTTGCAGGCAATGTAAAAGTAGGTAACGAAAGAAATATGATCACTAAATGGCAAAGCATTGAATATATCACATCACAAAATTTCGACCGCAGGGCATTCGCTTACCTGGATTGTATAACAGTTATTCCGGGTGCTATTGGTGCATTTAGAAAAGAAGCGGTAATAAAAGCCGGTGGCTTTACAAGCGATACACTGGCCGAAGACTGCGACCTTACTATGCGTTTGCATCGACATGGTTATATCATCCGAAACTGCAATGAAGCTATCTCATACACCGAAGCACCGGAAACCATGCGGCAGTTTATGAAACAAAGATTTAGGTGGAGCTTTGGCGTAATGCAATGTTTCTGGAAACACAGGGATGCTATGTTAAACCCCCGGTATAAAAATTTTGGCATGGTTGCTTTGCCGCATATTCTCATATTTCAAATGATATTACCTTTTTTAGCGCCCCTGGCCGACCTGGTGCTGGTAATAAGTTTAATTGCTGCAGCTATCAATATTATACCGGTAAGTGCGGGGCATATCATGCTGTTTTACGCTATTTTTTCGCTGGTTGATATGGCAGGTGCTGCACTTGCATTCGCCTATGAAAAAGAAGATTACAAAAAATTGCTCTGGATGATACCGCAGCGTTTTGTCTACCGCCAGTTAATGTATTATATTTTGTTCAAATCATTTAACAAAGCGCTTAAAGGCGAAATGCAGGGCTGGGGCATATTAAAACGCACCGGAAATGTAAAAAATATGGATTCTTTTAAAGTTGCCGGACCTAATTAAAAGGTTGGCAACCCTTTTGCACACAATCTCAAGGTAAAAAAAATACTGCTGTCTGAATAAGGCTTTAGTAGGTTACATTTGCAAATCAAAAATATACTCTTGGCTACAGAATCATCAGACAGAAAACGGTTTTTTAAGCGGCTGCGTAACAGGGAAGAGCCTAAGCCTGAGCCAGAAGAGATGTCCTTTATGGGGCATATTGAAGCATTGCGCTGGCATTTAATGCGCTCTGTTATTGTTTGGCTGGTTTTGGCCATAATCATTTTTGTGTTCAGAGACTGGGTTTATGATAATATTATTCTTGCACCTTCCAGCGAAAATTTTATTACTTATGGTACCTTATGCAGCTTTGGCCATTGGCTGGGTGTTGGCGATAGTTTATGTATGCCACCGGTAAAGATCAAGTTTTTGGTTACCGAAGTTAATGGCACTTTTACCTCGGCATTAAGTATTGCCATGATTGGAGCTGTAATAGCTGCCTTTCCTTATATTTTTTGGGAGTTATGGCGTTTTATTAAACCCGCACTTTCTGTTAAAGAAAAAAAATATGCCAGAGGCAGTATCTTTTGGGTATCGCTGTGTTTTTTTCTGGGTGCTGCTTTTGGGTATTATTTATTAGCCCCTTTTACTTTTAATTTTTTAGCCTCATTCACTTTAGGTACTTCCGGTGTTATCGAATACCAACCGAGTATTAACGATTATATAGATAGTCTTTCCAATTTAATTCTGGGATGCGGCATTGCTTTTGAATTACCCATACTGGCATTTGTTTTAGCAAAAATTGGATTGGTAAATTCAAAGTTTTTAAAAAAATATTCAAAATACGCATTTGTAATAATATTGCTTGTAGCGGCCGTAATTACACCGTCGCCCGATGTAACAAGCCAGATAATTGTGGCATTGCCTTTATTATTGCTTTATTGGATCAGCATACAGCTTGTAGCCACGGTTGACAGAAAAAAAGCAAAAGAAGAAAAAGAGTGGAGCTGAGAATAATTGATAATTTTTAAACTGATAATTGATAATGAGACTTAATACGGAAACATTCTTTTACTGTTTTAAATAATTATATACCTTAATTTTACAAAGGCATTATCCATTGTATCATTATCAATAATCCATTATTATGTCGCCTTTTAACCTATCACTCCCCATAGCCATTGGCTGCGATCATGCCGGATTTGATTGCAAAGAAGACCTGATCTCTGTTCTGGAAGGAGAAGGTTTAACCTTTAATGATTTTGGAACCTATAATAAAGATTCTGTTGACTATCCCGATTTTGCACACCCGGTTGCATCGGCCGTTGAAAAAGGCCAGGCAGCCTTTGGTATTTTATTATGCGGCAGTGCCAACGGTGTTGCCATTACGGCAAACAAACACGCCGGCATAAGGGCGGCAGTTTGTTGGGGAGAGGAACTTGCGGAACTGGCACGCAAACACAATGATGCCAACATCATCTGTATTCCGGCACGTTTTGTACGTGATGGCGATGCAGAAAAAATGCTCGATATTTTTATGAACACCGCTTTTGAAGGTGGCCGGCATAAAACCCGCGTAGATAAAATTGCCTGTTAATTTCCCTTAGAATTTTTATATCGCCGTTTATCAAAAATAAACCAGAGGCTTTATTGTTTTGATTATTTTGCCTGTCCGAATGGAGTTTACCAGGCGGGCTTTACTAAATTTTAAAAATGAAAAAATTATTGTTCGTTATCTGCTTGGTTGCAGCTATCCAAATTTCTTTTGCACAAACAGATGCGTCTGCAAAATATGCAGCAATTATTAATGTTGATAATCTGCATAAACACCTCAGCATTATTGCGGGTGCAGAGATGGAAGGAAGGGAAACGGGAACGGAAGGCCAGCGCAAAGCAGCCGCTTATATTGAAGCGCAATTTAAAGCCATGGGTTTAAAAACTGTTGCGGCTTTAAAAGGTTACCAGCAGTTTTACCCTCTGTTTCAGGACAGTTTAAAAACTGCCCAACTTACTGTTGATGGTAAAACTGCTGAATATGGCAAAGATTTTATTACCCAACTGAATAATAATGAAACAGGAAAATTTAAAGGCAGCAAAATAGTTTTTGCAGGTTATGGTATTGACGATGAAAAATATAGTGATTATACCAACCTTGATGTAAAGGGAAAAATAGTGATTATCTTTTTGGGCGAACCTAAAAAAGACGGCAAGTTTTTTTTAAGCGGATCCGGCCGTTCCAGCGCATGGACATTCCCCGGAATTCCCAAAAAGCTGGAAGCTGCTGCTGCCAAAGGCGCAACAGGTGTATTGGTAATTAACCCCACGCAGGAAACCTTTAATGAACGTGCAGTAGCCAACGGCAAAAAAACAGGTGTGTATTTTCCCAGGGGCGATGCCGCAACCAAATCCCTAAACAATGCACAACTTTCCCATGCTTTTGCAAAAACAATTATTGGTAACAATTTTGATACGCTGATAAAAATTGTAAAAGCCGGCGGTACAATCAGTAATGAATGGTTAAAGGAAAGCAAAAACAAAGTTGCATATAAATTTGAGAAATTCAGAACAACCATTAATGCCAGTAATGTAGTTGGCATTATTGAAGGCACCGATAAAAAAGATGAGTATGTTTTTTTAACCGGGCATTACGATCACCTGGGCATGCACAACGGAAAAATTTATTATGGTGCCGATGATGATGGCAGCGGCACCTGCGCTGTAATTGTAATGGCCGAAGCATTTGCCAAAGCTGCGGCTGAAGGCAACAGACCAAGAAGAACCATCGTTTTTATGACGGTAAGCGGCGAAGAAAAAGGATTATGGGGCAGCGAATATTACAGCGATCATCCTTTTTATCCTTTGGAAAAAACAACTGTTGATTTAAACACAGATATGATTGGCCGGGTAGACACGGAACGTAAAAGCGATGATACCCTTAATTATGTATATGTTATTGGGCATGATAAACTCAGCAGTGACCTGCCCGTTATTAACGAAGGCGTAAATAAAAAATATACCAATCTGGTACTGGATTATAAATTTGATGACCCCAACGACCAGAACCGTATTTATTTCCGCAGCGATCATTACAATTTTGCCCGCAAAGGCATACCCATTTTATTTTTCTATGATGGTATGTTGAAAGCAGATTATCACCAGCCAACTGATACGGTTGAAAAAATAAACTGGAGCCTCTACGAAAAAAGAGCCCGTATGATCTTTCATACCGCATGGGAAATGGCGAACAGGGAAGATATGTTGAAGAGAGATACGCCGTTGAATATGGGAACGAGGTAGGGAGGGTCACGCAAAGAAGCAAAGCTGAAATACAAAAGCCGCAAATCAACTTTGCGGCTTTTTAACTTTGCGGCTTTGCGTGAAAACTACCACCCCAAAATCCACGCAAATATCAGCGGTGCCACAATAGTAGCATCACTCTCCACAATAAATTTTGGTGTTTTAATATCTAATTTACCCCAGGTAATTTTTTCGTTGGGCACAGCGCCGGAGTAACTGCCGTAAGAAGTTGTTGAATCACTTATCTGGCAAAAATAACTCCAGAACGGAACATCAAGCCAATCCAAATCCAGGTACATCATAGGCACTACACAAATAGGAAAATCGCCGGCAATACCACCACCTATCTGGAAAAAACCAACACCCTTGCCTGCTGAATTATTGCGATACCAGTCGGCCAGCCAAACCATGTATTCTATGCCACTCTTCATGGTTGTAGCTTTCAATTCGTTCTTAATAATGTACGATGCAAAAATATTTCCCATGGTGCTGTCTTCCCAACCCGGCACCACAATTGGAATATTTTTTTGTGCTGCAGCCAGCATCCAGCTATTGCGGGGATCAATTTCGTAATACTGTTCCAGCACACCACTCAGCAACATCTTGTACATGTACTCATGCGGAAAATAACGTTCGCCATTATCATCAGCATCTTTCCAAATTTTATGAATATGCTGCTGCAATCTGCGGAATGCTTCTTCTTCCGGTATGCAGGTATCGGTAACCCGGTTGTAATGGTTTTCCAGCAAATCCCATTCTTCCTGCGGACTCAGGTCGCGGTAATTGGGCACTCTTTTATAATGGCTGTGTGCCACCAAATTCATAATATCTTCTTCCAGGTTGGCACCGGTGCAACTGATGATGCTTACTTTATCCTGCCGTATCATTTCGGCCAGGCTCAATCCCAGCTCCGCCGTACTCATAGCGCCTGCCAGGGTTATCATCATTTTTCCCCCTTCATCAAGGTGCATTACATATCCTTTGGCGGCATCCATTAAAGCCGCTGCATTAAAATGGCGGTAATGATGCTCTATAAAATTTGAAACCGGTCCGTTGCTCATAATTTTTTTTAAAATGAATCATCATCCTGAATTAAAAGAATGATTAAGTATGGAGTGCAAATGTAGTTTTTTTGCAAATGATTTACTGCGCTTGCACTGAGAATTTAATAGTATCATTTTCAGCTTTGTTATTCAAATAAAAAATATCATCTTTAAGTAAGTATTAGTAATGCCAGATCTTATAACTCTAATCCAAATGAATAAATTAACCCTATCCATCCTTATTTTCCTTTCAGTTCCCTTGGTTACACATGCTCAAAAAAAACGTACCGAGGATTTTCAATTCAACCTGCCTGAACAAAAGATACAGAATAGTTTATACAGCTCGATCAGATTTATTGATGCAAGATATGATACTGCTTCGGTAGGCATAATCCAGCGGGGGTTGTTTAATGACAGGGTGATGCTGGTTGCTAAAAAACCCCTGGAAGAACAGGTCCGGTCCGTTTTGACCGCATTGACTGACAGTACAGCTAAAAGTGGAGAACTTGTCCTTCATGTACGACAATTCAGCCTGGCTGAAATTACCGCTTCCTTCAGTGAAAAGGGATATTGCTATGTAAGGGCAAATTTATTCGCAGGCAACAACGGGAGCTATAGGTTACTAAATAAATTCGATTCCGTTATTGTGGTAAAATCATATGATGTAACAAAGGGTTTGTTAAAAACCGGAAGCGAAGTTATAAGTGGTTTTATAGCCAGCAACCTTTTAAGTGAGCCGGTTGAAACTGAAACCTACAGCCTGGATGATATTTATAGAATTGACAGTTTTGAAAAAAGAAATCTTGCCGTATACAATACTGCTTTTTATAAAGATGGTGTATATCGGACTTTCCGTTCATTTCTTGATCAAAAACCTGATGGACAGATTACTGCCAAAGTAAAAAAGAAAGAAATATGGGATATCTATGTATTTAATGAAAAGGGCAAAAAAGAAAAGGTTTGGCAAAAAGACACCTATGCAGTTATTTACAATAGTATACCTTATATATCTACCGAATATGACTATTATCCCCTGCATAAAAAAGACGGCGACTTCTATTTTACGGGTAAGGCAAAGGCAACCGCAAATTCAGCTGATGTGATGGTAGCGAGCATGTTTTTTGGTTTGATTGGCGGGTTGCTTGCATCCAATGCAAACGCTACATTTGAAATGAAGATCGATCACCTCAACGGTGGTTTTATTCGCTTGAAGGAAGTAAAAAAGTAATTGCTGCTATGATTTTCGTTACTTATTCAGAGACTCACTGAAGTAGTACCAGCTTTCTTTGTATATTTCAGTTCAAACATTATTTTATGAAACAGCTATTCTTTATTTGTTTTTTATTTGTCTGTACTCCTGCTTTCTGCCAAACCATCATCCAGCGTGATGCCGAGATTGAAAAAATGATTAAAGAAGTTTCTTCAGACTCGTTAAAATCTTACATAAAAAGCATGGTGGCTTTTGGCACCCGCAATACCCTCAGTACACAAACCAATCCCAAACGGGGCATTGGCGCTGCCCGTAACTGGGTGCTGGGCAAGTTCAATGAGTTTGCAAAACAAAGCAACGGGCGGTTATCAGCTTTTATTGATACCACTACGTTACAACCCGACAAAAGAAGGATTGATACGATAACCCTGTTAGGCAATGTGGTTGCCACTTTGAAAGGTACCGACCCCAACGACAACCGCATCTTCATCATCAGCGGGCATTTAGATAATATGCGCAGCAGCCCCACAGAGCATATTGGCGATGCACCAGGTGCCAATGATGATGCCAGCGGCAGTGCCGCGGTAATTGAGTGTGCAAGAATAATGAGCAAGCATAGTTTTCCGGCCACTGTAATTTTTGTTACAGTTAGTGGCGAAGAACAGGGTTTACTGGGCTCAACTTTCATGAGTACCAAAGCGAAAAATGAAAACTGGAATATTGTTGGCGTGTTGAATAACGATATTATGGGCAGCAACAACAGCAACGAAACCAACATCATCAACAATACAAAGATCAGGGTGTTCAGTGAGGGTATCCCTGCTTATGAAACAGAAAAAGTTGCTGCCAACATTCGTAACCTTGGTTTGGAGAACGATGGTAAAAGCCGCCAGCTTGCCCGCTATGTAAAAGAAATTGGCGAACGATATGTTGATAATATAGAAGTAGTTTTAATTTACCGAAACGATCGTTTTTTGCGTGGCGGCGATCATACACCCTATGTGCAGCGTGGTTTTGCAGCGGTACGTATTACAGAGATGAATGAGAATTATACAAGGCAACACCAGGATGTACGGGTGGAAAATGGTATTCAGTACGGCGACCTGGAAGAATATATTGATTATGAATACCTGCGCAAAAATACCGCGGTAAATCTTGCAAATCTTGCTAACTTATCTAAAGCACCATCCTTACCCGACTCTGTAAAAATGGAAGTAAAAAAATTAAGCAATTCCACTTTGCTGTACTGGCAGGCACCAAAGACCGGCAAAGTAAAAGGTTATTATGTTTTGGTGAGGGAAACCACCAGCGCCTTCTGGCAAAAGAAAATTTTTACTGCGGAAACAGAATTGCGTTTGCCTTTTTCAAAAGACAATTATTTTTTTGCAGTGCAGTCGGTAAATGAAACGGGTAATGAAAGCTTGCCGGTAGTGCCTTTGCCGGGCAGATAGTTGAAGTTTTAAATGTAACTTTAGACAGCACTTTAAAATAAACTTTATGCAAACGAACAGAAGAAACTGGCTGCGTCAACTCACCATTGTTACAGCAGGTTTAAGCGCTGGTCCGTTAAAAACTTTTGCATCTCCTTCGCTCAATTACAATAAAACGAATAGTGACGATTTACCAATTATTCTTCGTTCAAATGAAAACCCTTATGGCCCATCGCCCTTAGCAAGATTGGCAATGAGGAATTATATTAACAGCAGTAACAGGTACAATTGGAATCTTGGTTCTGAACTGATTGCCGCTCTTGCTAAAAAAAATAATGTTACTGCCGGCAATTTCTTACTGGGATCAGGCTCTACTGAAATTTTAGATCTGACTGTGCGGTTTGCAGCACGGCAAAAAGGCAGTTTTATTCTTGCTGATCCATCTTACGGCTATTGGACTGATACTGCACAAAAGCTTGGCCTGACAAAAATTACAGTTCCGCTTACAGCGGATAAAAAGCATGATTTACCTGCCATATTAAAAGCTATAAAACCAAATACCAGGCTGATTTATTTGTGTAATCCCAATAACCCGACAGGAACAATTTGTGAGCGGGGTGCCCTGGTAAATTTTATTAAAGAAGCCACAAAAAAAACTTTGGTCTTGGTTGATGAAGCCTATATTGATTTTACTACACAGGAGTCTGTTTGTAAACTTGTAATGGAAGACAAAAATCTGGTAATTGCAAAAACCTTTTCAAAAATATATGGTCTTGCCGGTGCCCGTGTTGGCTATGGAATTTCTAATGAAAGTACGTTGGAACAAATCAGCCAGCTACAATCCTGGCCCAATGGTGGTATAAGTGTTATATCTGTTGCTGCAGCATTAGCTTCTTTAGGAGATGAAGAGTTTGTAAAACTAACTTTTTCTCTGAATGAGAAAGCAAAACAATATACTGTTCAACAGCTTGAGCGGTTACATATTACCAGTATTCCTTCTTACTCAAATTTTATTTATTTTTCTTTAGCTGATTATAAAAAAGATTTTTTTGAGCAACTAAAAAATAACAATATTTCCGGAACAAAGATTTATGAGGAAAATGGAAAATGGTCAAGAATCACCATTGGCACCATGGATGAAATGCAAAAATTCATCAGCGCTTTATCCTGATTTTTTATTTCTGCAATGATCTTTTAGCCAGCTTCACATCTGCTGCAACCATTTCCTGAACAAGTTCTGCAAGTGTATATTTTGGCTGCCAGCCCAGCTTTGCTTTTGCTTTGGCGGCATTACCAATCAACAGGTCAACTTCTGTGGGCCTGAAATATTCAGGATCAACCGCCACCACTTCTTTACCAACAGTCAGTTGATACGCAGGATCAGTACAGGCTGCAATAATTCCTTTTTCTGCAGCGCCTTCGCCGGTAAAAGTTAGTTCAATACCCACTTCTTTAAAAGCCATTATTACAAAATCCCGTACCGTAGTGGTAATGCCGGTGGCAATTACAAAATCTTCTGCTTTATCCTGCTGCAGCATTAACCACATGGCTTCCACATAATCTTTTGCATGGCCCCAATCTCTTTGTGCATTCAGGTTTCCTAAATACAAAGTATTCTGCAAGCCGTTTGCAATGGCGGCAACGGCCATGGTAATTTTCCGGGTTACAAAAGTTTCGCCACGTAATGGACTCTCATGGTTAAATAAAATTCCATTGCAGGCAAACATATCATAAGCTTCGCGGTAGTTAACCACAATCCAGTATGCATATAATTTTGCAACAGCATACGGGCTGCGTGGATAAAAAGGCGTTGTTTCGCTTTGCGGTACTTCCTGCACCAGGCCATACATTTCCGAACTTGAAGCCTGATATATTTTTGTTGTTTTGTCCATGCCTAAAATACGCAAAGCATCCATCAGGCGCAAAGCGCCAATACCATCTGCATTGCCAGTGTATTCCGGTATATCAAAGCTCACTTTAACATGGCTCATGGCACCCAGGTTATAAATTTCATCGGGTTTTGTTTCCTGTATAACACGAATCAAACCAGGACCATCAGTAAGGTCTCCGTAATGCATTTTAAACCGAATATTTTTTTCATGCGGATCCTGGTACAGATGATCGATACGGCTTGTGTTTATAAGCGACGACCGCCTTTTTACACCATGTACCATATACCCTTTGCTCAGCAGCAATTCTGCAAGGTAGGCTCCATCCTGGCCGGTTATTCCTGTAATTAGTGCAGTCTTCATTTTTATTTTTTGAATTTAGGGTAAAATATAATTATTAAATTGAGGATACCTGTTGTTTCTGTAAAAAATCTTTATAGGCCATCTGCATCCCGTCTTTAAGTTCGGTTTTAAAATGCCAGCCCAGG
>JANNYY010000578.1:0-2832 GCA_031410355.1 Chitinophagaceae bacterium
GTAGAAACACAATACATACGTGCAGCAAAAGGCGGAACAGGTTTTGCAAAATGCGGCGGTAATTATGGCGCTTCATTTTTGCCCACACAAAACGCCCGGCTTGCCGGTTACGACCAGGTTTTATGGACCGATGGAAAGGAAAATAAATTTATTGAAGAATCGGGCATGATGAATGTGATGTTTGTGATTAATAACACATTGGTTACGCCGCCTTTATCAGATTCAATACTGGATGGGGTTACAAGAGATTCTTTATTAACCCTTGCAAAAGATATGGGATATAAAACAGAAGTGAGGCCGGTTGCTGTTGCTGAACTTGAAACGGCTTTTAAAGCAGGAACCATCACAGAAGCTTTTGGCGCCGGCACCGCAGCCGTTGTTGCGCCCATTCAAATCATCAATATCAATGGCATTGATTTTAGTTTGCCAAAATATGATGAGGGTAAACTATTGTTTAAATTAAAAAATAAATTGGAAAAAATCCGGCTGGGAATTGATGCGGATGTGCATGGGTGGAATTGTATAATTTAACACGAAACAAAAGCAAATAAGTTTTTACTTTTTTATAAAATATAACTACGCTTTACCGGGCTCTGATGTAAAAATATCTTACACCAGAGTCTTTTTATTTTTATGGCCATGCGGGGAATATTTTTAAACCAAAATATTTAGTATTGAGGAAAGCGTTACACACAAATCTGAGACTAATGTAATTTATTATATAGTTGTGTAACCATTGTAATTAAAAAGATATTCAGCTTTACTCATGCGGATAAGATTAATATAAATAATAATTAAAGGTGATATTGAAGTTGAGCTGTGGAATTACCGGTTATATTGCCAATTAGCATGATGTTTGTAGCTCACTAAAAAACGCCATCACCATAACTTTTAATAGTTCTTTGGCGGTATTATATTACTTAACATAAAAAAAACACTATGAAAAAGTCTTTACTTATTGCAATCATGATTACGGCAGGAATTACTGCCCTGGCACAATACTCTACAACTGTTACTAATGCAAACAATTGTATCCTTTTCAAAACTTTTACTACTTCCGATGAAGGGTTCAGTTCGCCAAGTATTTACTCGAATGCCGAAGATGTTTCCTTTTTCTGGAATAGTGCAGCTGGTTCTGAAATAGAAAACAGTGGATTGGTTGTAAGATATTCAAGTCTTATTTCTCCTGTCTATGTTCAAACTACAGCCGGACAGGCAACCGTAGGTTTCAAGTATACCGCACCCGTTGGCACCCAATACAGAATAAGGATTATATCAGGGGCTACAACTCCGCCCATTGAGGTACTTGCAACTACTGCTAATGGCCCGGTTTACACAATTTTGCCCGGAACTTCAGGAAATATTTGCGTGCAATTAAATGATTTAGACCTGACAGTTGGAAGATCGGTTCGGTTTGAATTTACTTTCTCCGCAAGCCAATCAGGAATTATCGTGTTTGATGACCTGGCCCTCAATAATGTAGCCGCAGGCCCCTTGCCCATTACATTCCAAGGGTTTGTGGCCCGGAAAAATAATGATGGCACAATAAAACTATTATGGGAGGTAGGTACAGAAATAAATGTAAAAGGTTATTATGTGGAGAGCAGTACCAATGGTACTGAGTTTACAAATTTTGGTTATATAAGTGCTTCAGGAAAGGGTGTTTATAGTTTTGACTATATGAATAAGCCTACACAAACTATGTTTTTCAGGGTAAAAAGTGTAGACTTTGATGGCAGTAGTAAAAATACAGCTATCATAAAAGTTTATACAAAAGACCAGGCGAACGCTGCGCTACAAATATATCCTGTACCGGCAAGAGACATGGTAACTATACAACATAGTAAGTCTTCTGAAAGATCAATTTTCACTTTAGTAAGCCCGGAGGGCAAGGTTTTAAAACAAGTAATTGCAATGCCAAATACACTTCAAACACAACTTTATATTAATAATCTTCAAAACGGGCTATATATATTAAAATATGATGATGGCCAGGGAGATGTTCAAAGCTTAAAGATTATCAAAAACTAAGCAAATGGATATTGGATATAAAAAGTCTGCTGAAAAGTGGGCTTTTTATATTTTAGCCCGCAGCATTAGGCTTCCTTATGCCCAATATAATTTTTCCATTTCTCAATAACAGCTTTCATATCATCCGGCAATTCGCTTTCAAAATGTACCGGCTTTAAAGTTGCAGGATGAATGAAGCCCAGTTCCTTTGCATGCAGTGCCTGGCGACGGCATAAAGCAAAACAATTATCAACAAATTGTTTGTATTTGGTAAAAACTGTTCCTTTAACGATCCTGTCGCCGCCATAAAAATCATCATTAAAAAGGGGGTGGCCAATCAACTGCATGTGCACACGTATCTGGTGAGTACGGCCCGTTTCCAGTCTGCATTCTATAAGCGTTACATAATTATACCGTTCTAAAACTTTGTAATGGGTAATGGCATCTTTGCCATGATCACCATCGGGATAAGCCGTGAATAATTTACGGAACCGCTGGTGCCTGCCTACATGCGCAATGATTGTTCCCTCATCTTTTTCCATATCGCCCCAAACCAAAGCAATATACCGGCGGTGAACGGTGTGGTTAAAAAATTGTTTGGCCAGATCGCTCATCGCTTTTTGTGTTTTAGCCATCACCAGTAAACCGCTGGTGTTTTTATCAATACGATGTACAAGCCCAAACCTGCTGAGTTCATTTTCATCCAGACTGGGGTTCTGCTGTTTTAAATAATATGCCACAGCATTTACCAAAGTACCATTGGGGTTACCACTGCCCGGATGTACCACCATGCCGGCTGGTTTATTGATGATCAGTATTGTG
>JANNYY010000579.1:0-2775 GCA_031410355.1 Chitinophagaceae bacterium
CCAGTATGTGGGTTGGGGCTTCTCGCCTTTCTCCATTGCTTTTACCATTTTCATTTATTTTATCGAGGTATTGGTTGCGTTTTTACAGGCCTTTATCTTCACTATATTAACAGCAGTATTTATTGGCCAGGCTTTCGAAGGTGGCCATTCTGATACGGATCATCATGCTGATGCAGTAATTATTTAAATCAAGTTTTTTTTAACCAACATAAATTCACAATTATGAATTTTTTCTTATTAGAAGCAATAGCTAACGCAGGTGGTGCAATCGGAGCTGGCTTAGGTGCAATCGGTGCCGGTGTAGGTATCGGTCAAATTGGTAAAGGTGCATTGGAATCAATCGCCCGGCAGCCCGAAGCTATCAATGACATCCGCAGCAACATGATCCTTACTGCCGCACTGGTAGAGGGAGCGGCACTGTTTGCGATCATCATCGGTTTCTTAGCTATGGTGCTTTAAAAACCTTTACTGCATCCAAAGTACAGGACGGAGGATGCAGTAATTTTTACAAACCCTGAGCGAAGTCGAAGGGCCGTAATGAAATTTCGAGCGAAGTCGAGAAATGAATTACAAGGATTTTTTTTACCAGGCTTTAGTGCTACTATGATGCTTCATTGGCGTCATGCACTTGCCGATGTTAAATCGGCATCCCGAATTCATTCGGGACTTGTACGGTAAACCAATATTGAAAATTTCAGAATTTTTTATTTTATAAATACTATAAAATGCAATTATTAACACCGGCCTTCGGCCTTATTATCTGGACGCTTCTCGCCTTCCTGATCGTTTTTTTTCTATTGAAAAAATTTGCATGGCCTGCCATCATTGGCGGTTTGGCAACACGTGAAAAAAACATTGCTGACTCTTTGGCTACCGCCGAAAGGATCAAGCTTGAAATGGCCCAAATGAAGAATGAAAATGAAGCCATTCTTACCCAGGCACGTGAAGAAAGAGCCAGCATGCTTAAGGAAGCCAAGGAAACCAAAGACAAAATGATAAACGATGCCAAAGAAGAAGCGAAAGTTCAGGCAAATAAGATCATGACCGATGCACATGCTTCTATTCAAAATCAGAAAATGGCTGCTCTTACCGAAATTAAAAACCAGGTAGGTAGCTTAGTACTGGAAGTAAGTGAAAAAGTATTGCGTAAAGAATTAAGCAACAAAGCAGAGCAGGAGAATTATATTAAAACCCTGGCTGCGGAAGTGAAACTGAACTAATGTGCAAATGTGCCGATGTGCAAATACGCAAATAGAGTTTCACAGAGTATTTGATCTATTTGCAAAGAATAAACAAAAAAAATGGGCAAACAATATTGTGTACGAATTCAAACGGAGCTTTTAGTTGAATTTTGCACATTTGCAGATTTGCCCATTTGCAAATTTTAAGAAATGAACAATCCCCGTTTAGCAGGCCGTTACGCAAAAAGTTTACTGGATCTGGCAACAGAGCAAAACCAGGTTGATGCCGTATATGCCGATATGAAATGGTTACACAGCATCTGCAAAAGCAACCCTGATTTTGTGAATATGCTGCGCAGCCCGGTTATTAAGCCCACTGCCAAAGGAAAGATCATTGAATCTATCACCAAGGAAAGAGTGAGCACACTTACCAGTGCTTTTATTCAGTTACTGGTACGTAAGGCAAGAGAAACAAACCTGCCCGAAATTGCAATTACTTATATTGACCAGTTTAATGCATTGCGTAATATTCATAAAGTAAAAATTACCACAGCCGATCCTATTACGGATGATATGCTGAATGCCATTTTAGCCAATGTAAAAGCAACTGCAACTGCCGGACAAACATTTGAAGTAGAAACAGCAGTTAACAACGAATTGATTGGTGGTTTTTTATTGGAAACATCAGGCACATTGGTTGATGCCAGCATTTTAAGGGACCTAAAAGATATTCATAAGCAGTTTATGAATAATGATTATTTGCACAGGATACGGTAAGAATATTTCACGCAAAGAAGCAAAGACTCGCAAAGCCGCAAATTAAATTTGTGGCTTTTTTATTTAAACTAAGCGCCTTGGCGTGAATATCCTAAAATCCAAACACCGGCGTCTTTATATCATGGTAAAACAAAAATATCCACTTCTCTTTCTCCCCCTGCTCCCACCACTGCTGGCGCAGCTCCATACATTTACGGCCATCAAAATCGTACTTGGCAATAAACTTGTTTTTCATTTGCTGTAATTGCGGGGCCACATCGCCGCCAAAGAAAATCTTTTGTCCGTCTTCTTCAATCCAAAATACCTGGTGAAAGGGACAGTGAGCACCGGTTACTTCGTACTTAATATAATCATCAATCATTCCATTGCCCTGTGTAAAAACCACCTGGTCAGTCATGCCCAATATTTCAAAATCGGTTGGCGTATAAGATGGTTTACCTTTTGCCATGGCAAAATCAAACTCATCTTTATTTACAAAATATTCAGCATTGGGAAAACTCATAAACTTTTGGTTCAGCATTTTATCTTCCTTGCTTACGCCTCCACTATGATCTTTATGCAAATGGCTCAACAAAACCTTGGTTACTTCCATGGGCCCAATGCCATTGTTAAATAAGTTCTGATGAATCTGTAAAGTACCATCGGGCATATTAAAGCCCAGCCCGGTATCAATAACAATAATATCTTTTGAAGTGATAATGGCAAAGGGTTGTATCTCTACCAGTAAACTGCCAACGGGGCGTTGCTGCAGATCATCCTCAGCCGTATTAAACGGTACAAATTTCTTCGTAGCATCAATGGTAAAAGCGCCTTCGCT
>JANNYY010000580.1:0-3007 GCA_031410355.1 Chitinophagaceae bacterium
ATAATACGGCTCACCTGTTTATTTTAAAAAAGTATTATGAAAGATAAAAGCACATCAAGAAGACAGTTCCTGGCCGCTGCAGGCATACTTGCCGGTGGCGTGGCAGCTTGTAATTCTAAAAACCCATTTAATAATTATGCCGGCAGTGATGTAAAAGCTTCTGGTGAGATGGTGAAATTATTATCGGTTGACGGAGAGATCATCGAAATGGATAAAGCATTTCTTAAACCGGTGCCGGATCTTCCCCGCGTGTCAAACAGCGAAGAGAGAAAAGGAATAGCAGGAAAGAAATTCGTGATGGTAATTGACCTGGCCAGGTGTAAAAATGTAGGGGCATGTAAAAAAGCCTGTAATCATGCACATGGCCTTAACCCCGGACAAAACTGGATAAAAGTTCTTGAAATGAAGGATGCAGATCATACTGCTCCTTACTGGCAACCCACCACCTGTATGCATTGTGACGAGCCACCCTGTGTAAAAGTTTGCCCGGTAGATGCTACATTTAAAAGACAGGATGGAATTGTTTTGATAGACAGCGACCGTTGTATCGGCTGTCGTTTTTGTATGGCCGCCTGTCCGTACTCAACCAGGGTTTTTAATTGGGACGAGCCAATTCTTGAAGAAGCAGTGTCAACACAACCTTACTCCTGCGAAACCAGTATGCCCCAAAAAATTGGCACGGTTAGTAAGTGCGATTTCTGCCCCGATATGGCCAGGATGGGCATGTTGCCACACTGTGTATCGGCCTGCCCCAATGGTGTTTTTATGTATGGTGATCTGAATGAAGATTCTGTAACCAATGGTGCAGAAACATTTCGTTTCAGCGAATTAATAAAAGATAAATCGGGCTACAGGTTGATGGAAGATCTGGGAACAAAACCCAGGGTTTATTATTTACCTCCCGTTAACCGCAACTTCCCTTTTGAATCAGGACTGGAAAATGAAAGCCCTGCTGATATAAAACCTCACTAAAATTATTTCTTGTGGAAAATTCACTTTCAATATCAGGCGAACAAATTACCCGGGATTTGCTTCCTCAAAAATTTGGAAAACGCGGAATGATCTGGACAGGCGCACTCATTCTTTTATGTTTGATAGGTGCCTTTGCTTATTACCGCCAGCTCAGGCATGGCCTTGGCGTTACCCACATGGGCGACTATGTTTCCTGGGGAATTTATATTTCAAACTTCGTATTCTTTGTAGCCATAAGTTTGGTAGGTTCGCTTATCACCGCCGTCTTTCGCCTGGCTGATGTAAAATGGGCTACACCGCTTACAAGAATTGCAGAAATTATTGCGGTATCTGCTATTGTTTTTGCTGCACTCATCATCGTTGTAGATATGGGACGGCCTGAAAGAATGTTAAACCTTTTTATACATGGCCGTATTCAATCGCCCATCATGTGGGATGTGATCGTTATCAGTACATATTTTATCATTAGTTTATTGTTGTTGTATTTTCCTTTATTACCCGATCTTAAAATACTGCTCAGGTTTAAAGAAAAATCCGGCAAAGCACTGAATAAATTATACCGGTTCCAGGGCTCATTCTGGAAAGGAACAGCGGAACAGTTTAAAATAAGTGAAAAGTCTATCCGCATTCTTTGTATTTCAATTATACCGGTGGCTTTTAGTATCCATACGGTTACTTCCTGGCTATTTGCAACCACTTACCGGGCCGGTTGGGACAGTACCAACTTTGGCGCCTACTTTATATCCGGGGCATTTCTTGTAGGGGCCGGGGCCGTAGTTGTGGCTATGTATGTATTCCGCAGAAACTACCAACTTGAAAAGTATATCACCGAAATGCATTTTGAAAAAATGGGAAGGATTGTTGTTATGCTCTGCCTCCTGTACCTGTATTTCAATATCAATGAATACATGGTTCCGGCATTTAAAATGAAGAAATCTGAAGAAGCTCATTTATCAGGATTGTTTACCGGAGATTATGCTGTGATGTTTTGGTTTGCCATAGTGGTTGGTATGATACTGCCCATTTTGATATTGTTATTTAAAAAAGGAAGAAAGCCGTTACCCATGTTCATAGCGGGGTTGATGATAGTGATAGGCGCCTGGTTTAAACGGTACCTGATAGTAACCCCTACCCTGCTGCATCCTTTTTTACCTATCGAGGATACACCGGCTGCTTTTCATAATTACTTTCCCAGTTGGGAAGAATGGGCGATTGCCATTGGCTCCCTTTCCGGTGCTTTACTGGTCATAACTTTTTTTGCAAGAATTTACCCGATCATACCCATACAGGAAACCATAACAGAACAACATGAAGAAGATGAAAAAAAATAAACTTGTTTACTTCCTGTTGCCATGCTTATTCATGCTGTTAACAAAGCAGGTTACAGCACAGGAAGATTCAATCGTAACAGAAGAAGTGGTTAAACTTAAGTATTATACTGAAAATAACAGTGTACAATATCTTACGGTTGAAAATTTGCTGAAGACAGGAAAAAAAACGCAACCGTTAAAAAATAAAATATTTGTATTGTACCTCGACAGTATTAGCGCAGAAAATTTTATTGCAAAGGTTAATACAGGTAACAGCGGCAAAGCAAAATGTTTTATACCTGTTTCTCTTAAGTCCAAATGGGAGTTAATGCCCGGGCATACATTTATTGCAATAGGGGACGGCAAAGAAGAAACAAAAAGGGCTGAACTCACTATTACAAAAGCAAAAATTAAAATTGATACGGCTTCAGCAGAAGGAACCAGGACCATTATCGTGCAGGTTATGAAATACGAAAAGAATGAATGGTTGCCGGCAAAGGATGTGGAAATGAAAGTAGGTATACAACGCCATAGCAGCATTCTTACTGCAGGTGATGAAGAAACATACACTACTGATTCAAGCGGAACCGTTAATGTAGTCATTAAAAAAGACAGCATGCCCGGAGATCAAAATGGAAATATATTATTGATCGCTAAAGTAGAAGATAACGACCAATTTGGGAACATGTTAATTGAAAAAACTGTTGCATGGGGCGTATCTATAA
>JANNYY010000581.1:0-1746 GCA_031410355.1 Chitinophagaceae bacterium
GATTAACAGATGAAGACTTTGAAAAAATGCTGCTCGATTCTATGCAACATGCCAAAGAAGATATGGATGCCCGGGCTTTAACCGAAGCAAAAACAGAAGGGGAACAGTTGCTGCAAACCACCGAAAAATTCATGCAGAAGAATTTTGAAAACTTAACAACAGAGGAAGTAACAGCAACATCGCTTGCTATGCAGGCATTACAAATGTCGCTTGATATGAATGATAAGAACCTGATACGAACCAAAACAGAAGAACTGAATGATATCTCCCGGCCTTATGCCGAAAGGATAATGGATTTCGCCATAGGTAAAGCAATGAAAGGTAATAAAATATAATTTTTTTTATTACCCTGTTCATTTACTTTAGCTTTCTTTAATTAATAATTAATGAAATTTTCTTTAAAAAATTACAACTGTTCTTTTTGTAATAACAATATCACAAAAACCTTGTTAACCAAACACGGATTTTCAATTGTAAAATGCAGCAATTGTGCTTTTGTATATGTAAATCCCAGGGTTGAAAATGAAGAGCTTTCATCAATATACGAGCACAACTATTTTAAAAATAAAGATTACGGGTATGTTGGGTATGAGCAGGAAAAAAGATTGCGTATAAAGAATTTTGAACGTTGGTTAAAAGATGCAGATAAATATATAACTATAGCTACCCCGGTTTTTTCACTTGATGTAGGATGTGCAGCAGGGTATTGTTTAGAGTTGATGAAAAAAAAAGGATGGAATGCAATGGGAATTGAGCTGGATGAAGAAATGTGCAAAAGCCTGAAACAAGCTGGCTATAATATTTCTAATTCCCATATTGAAGATTTTGAAAGTGAAAATAAGTTTTCAATTATTACACTTTTTGATGTGATTGAACATATTCCGAATATTGATGCCGTTTTCAGTAAACTTAATTCCCTGCTAACAAAAGATGGTATAGTAATAATGGTTACTCCCGATCATAACAGTTTTCAAAGAAAATTAATGGGGAAAAGCTGGTTTCAGTATAAGCCAATTGAGCATATTCATTATTTTAACAAACATTCTTTAAAAGCATTTGCAGAACGCAATGGTTTGGAAATAATTCATCAGGCATCTTGTGGTCAATATGCAGATACACAGTTTTTAAATAACAGGTTAAGCTATTACCATTTTACTTTTTTATCGAAATTATTTAATAAAATATTCGGGATATTAAGGTTGAAGGACAAATTTTTTTATACCGATACCGGGAGTTTATTTGTTATTCTTAAACGCAGGTAAACAAAAGTGTTCAGCAGCACGTGCAGCCAGTATAACAAAGAGCGGGTAAATGGAAAGAATAAAGCGATTATGATAATCATCGCATTGCATAACAATGGTAACTGCATACATTAAAATTGAACTGACCAGGAAAACAATAACTCCCCTGCTGAAATATCGCCTCTTAATAAAAAAGCTGCAAACTGCCAGCAGGTAAACCGGTATAACATTTAATAAAAGAAAATAATTATGAACGGTGCTGTAATAATTCCTCGTCATTAAAAAAAAGTATTGAAGTTTTATACCCGCAAACCGTAAAAAATGCGAAAAATTATGTGAGAGGTAATACCAAAGCTGGTAAACTGGGCTGCCGGTTTTAGCTAAATTTAATTTTTGATAAGGTGGGGATGCAGGCAGATCACAGATTATACTTTCTTCTTCAAATCCCTGTGTTATTGTCCAGTCGTGAATGCTTAAAAATACTGTATTGATAAAAAAATAACCC
>JANNYY010000582.1:0-4116 GCA_031410355.1 Chitinophagaceae bacterium
TTTCATTACAACCTGTTCTCTTATATCTCTCACCGCATTCCCGAAATAAGTGATGAACTGTACCGGGTTGATGATGGTATGATGGCTGGCTTTGGATGGGAGATAGGGGCTTTTGAAAGCTGGGATGTGTTGGGTGTTGCAAAAACTGTTGAAGCTATTAAAATCGCAGGGTTTAAAGTAGCTGCATGGTTTGATGAAATGCTGGCCAGTGGTGCCAGCTCTTTTTACAAAGTAGAAAACGGTAAACGACATTATTATGACATCAGGAGTAAATCTTACAAAATCATGCCTGGTGCCGATGCATTTATTGTAATGAAGAATTTTGAGAACGAAACTGTTTGGAAAAATTCAGCCTGTCGTACTTACCATTTGGGTGATGATGTATTGGGCCTTGAATGGTACACAAAAATGGGCAGTATTGGCGGCGAGGTCCTGGAAGGCATTCAACGATCCATTGCATTGGCAGAAGATAAATACAAAGGATTGGTTATTGCCAATGAGGGTTCAAATTTTAGTGCCGGTGCTAATGTTGCCATGATATTTATGATGGCCATTGAACAGGATTATGATGAAATTGATATGGCAATACGCCAGTTTCAAAATACAATGATGAGGGTTCGTTATTCAGGCATACCGGTTGTTGTAGCACCACACGGCCTGGCATTAGGTGGTGCCTGCGAAATGAGTTTACATGCCGATAAAGTTATTGCTGCCGCAGAAACATACACAGGTTTAGTGGAAGTTGGTATTGGCGTAATACCAGGTGGTGGGGGAACAAAAGAATTTGTGTTGAGGGCTGCTGATGAAGTACACAGTGGAGAACCCGACACTATACCGCTGCAAAACCGTTTCTTAACTATTGCTACCGCCAAAGTTGGTACATCGGCCCACGAAGGTTACGACATAGGTATTTACAGGAAAGGAAAAGATTTGATAAGTATGAACCAGGGCCGCCGTATTGCGGAAGCCAAACAGGCGGTGATTGAATTGTTTGATGATGGTTATGTAATGCCTGTACAACGCACTGATATCAATGTGTTGGGCCGCTCCATGCTGGGCGCTATGCATGCAGGTATCAATGGTATGTGGCGTGGTAAATATGCAACCGACCATGATGTAACTGTTGCAAAAAAACTGGCTTATGTAATGTGTGGCGGCGATCTGAGTGCGCCTACATTGGTAAGCGAACAATATTTGCTTGACCTGGAGAGAGAAGCTTTTTTAAGTTTAACGGGAGAGAAGAAAACGTTGGAGAGAATTCAGTCTATATTAAAAACTGGTAAGCCGTTGAGGAATTAATATGGCCTGACGTCCCGATCAGACCATGTGCGAAGATTAATTTAATACTTACAACATGGGTGAAGCCGAACTCCAGCCAATTAATAATTTACTCATCATACATGCCGTAATTAATATTTATGGCGATGCAGCCAACGATGACCTCGCAATTAAAATTGCCAGCGATATTGAAAGTTGTTGGAATGAGGCTGAAGGAAAAGCTTCCATAAATGAAACATGGTTTTCTAAAAAAACATACGATGTAACATTTAATATAACAGGCAAGTTTTACAGAGAGCTTACTCCCCAAACGGTTTTTGAAAATACAAACCCCCGCAATAATTATTTCAGGATTGAAGAATATGCCAGCGGCAATATTTCATTTGTGGATGGCATTAACTCCAATACCGGTTATTTTATGCTGGAGAATCTGCTCAATAATTCCAGCACTGCAGCCCATGAATTTGGCCATACGATTGGTCTAGAACATCCGCACCACCTGGATATAAGAGGCATGGGAACACCCGGCATCATGTATCCACGGGGTACCTGGGTTGATCCGCAGTTTCAATATTATCCCCAAGTTGCGCCCGGGGAAAAAGGCGGCACACTCAATCCCTTCACCCGAAAAGTTTTACAAAAAGATATTGACGATCTGCAGTTAAACAAACTCAGCTTTAATAAAAATGGTTTTGCAACTGTTGGCAGTTTTACTTCTGTGTGGCACCAAAAACATTTACCCGGTAAGGATTAACGAAATTAAATTATCTTCATAGCCATTTATATTTTTTACCTATGGCAATACTTAGCATTGATAATCTTACAAAAAATTACGGAGCCATCAGGGCTTTGGATAAGGTAACACTTTCAGTTCCGGCAAAAACCATATTCGGTATTTTAGGCCCCAATGGCAGCGGTAAAACAACGCTGCTTGGTATAGTAATGGATATTTTAAAAGTTACAAGCGGCAGTTATACATGGGCAGGCGATCAAACTACCGATGAACTTAGAAAGAAAATAGGGACACTGCTGGAGACACCGAATTTTTATCATTACCTGAGCGGAGAAGATAATTTAAAAATTGCTGCAAAAATTAAAGGCAGGGGAGAAGAAGATATTGATAAAGTTTTACAAATGGTTAATTTGTTCGAACGCCGTAAATCAAAATTCAACAGTTATTCTCTGGGCATGAAACAAAGGCTGGCCATAGCTTCTACTTTATTGGGCAATCCGGATATTCTTGTTTTTGATGAACCAACAAATGGCCTTGATCCCGCCGGTATTGCAGAAATAAGGGAAATAATAAAAGACCTGAACCGCCAGGGCAAAACCATTATTATGGCCAGCCATATTTTAGATGAGGTGGAAAAAGTATGTACCCATGTTGCCATCATTCAAAAGGGCGTTTTAAAAACGGTGGGCTCTGTAAGCGATGTTTTAAACACATCGGTCAGCAATCAAGTAAACAGTATATTAATAGAACTTGGTGCCGCAGATAATGCCCTGCTGAAAAATATTTTAAAGCAAATGAATGGTTTGGAAAGCATTTCAGTTGATGAAAAGGGAATTGAGATCGTTTGCCGGGAAAACATAACTGCTGAAGTGGTAAATAAATTTTGTTTTGATAACGGAGTTGTTTTAAATAAACTGAATGTTAAAAGAAAATCGCTGGAAACCAGGTTTTTGGAAATAACGGGCAAACAAAGTGATCGCTAAACTAAAACTTACTAAACACATCGCATGCTTAATCTTTTTAAAATAGAATGGCTTAAAATTAAAACCTACCGTACTTTTTGGTTATTATTTGCAGGCTTTCTCATTTTTTTTCCAACAGCTTTTTACCTGTCTGCTTACAAGTATATGGAAATGATGGCTACCTCCAAAAACTTCCAGGAGCGGGTAATAAAAACTTTGGTAGAGCCTCCATTTATTTTTCCAAAAGTATGGCTGGCATCAGCGTGGATGGGTGGCCTGTTCTTTGTTTTAATAGGCATGTTGTTCATCTTACTTATTACAAATGAAGTGCACTACCGTACACACCGCCAGAATATTATTGACGGCTGGAGCCGCATGGATTTTTTAAAAGCAAAATTTTCGATGCTGATATTTTTTGTTGCAGTGAGTACACTAATGGTTTTTATTATGGGATTGATCGTTGGGTATGTTTTCTCCGATTCAAATGCTGATATATTGAGCGGGATTAAATATGTTGGATATTTTGCCTTAATGGCAACACTATATTTGATGCTGGCTTTTTTAATAGCTATATTAATAAAGCGTACCGGCTTATCCATCATTATTTATTTTGCCATTGTGTGTATTGTTGATAATGTGCTTTGGATGATTTTTTCTTTACGGGATAGCCAGGTGGGGTATTTTATGCCGCTTGAAGCTGTTGATTCATTGGTACCAAATCCTTTTAAACCAGCTATGTTTGAGAAACGTACGGTTGAAGATTATACTTTAATAATTGCTGCGGTTGCCTATATATCAGTTTATGGCTTTATCATCATAAACTATTTCCGCAAAACAGATCTAAAAACCTGATCATTTTTTTGCAAGGTTTGCCAGAGCCTGTTCAATTGTTTTAAAATTGAATTCAAACCCTGTGTCCAGTATTTTTTTACAGTTCACTGCTGTACTTTTTAAAACTTCTACACTGCTTTCCCCCATCATTATTTTCAATATAAATGCGGGCACGTGTACCGGAATGTAAAATTTCCCATTCATGGCTTTTGCTAATGTTAGTGTAAGTGTTTTATTGCTCACAGGCATTGGCGCAATGGCATTATAACTGCCGTGCATGTTTTCATTTTCAATGGCAGCAATAAACATGCG
>JANNYY010000583.1:0-2997 GCA_031410355.1 Chitinophagaceae bacterium
GCTATAAAAAAACGCTCTTTTTACCAGGACCAGGTTAAAACTTTTGAGTGTGCACTATATACCAAAGACCTGATGAAACTGCGCAACCTGCCTAAAAAAATACTGGGCCGCAAAATACCTGATGAAGATGTAAAGGATATGGGGCTTGATTCTAACCGCAAAGGAATTATTTACCTGAGCGAATCTGTAGCTAGTTTATATACAGCAGCCCGATAAATTTAAAATGGAAGTCCTAAGCAGCAGGGTGAGCGGCAGCGATGGTTTTGGTTTTACGTTTCCTACTTTCATCAGTTTATATCAGAATAATGTTTCAATTTTTTTAGACAGATTAAATCCACGGGGCTTTGTATCGCCCATTGCCGATGCTGCATTAAGCATGTATAAATATAAATACCTGGGTAGTTTTTATGAAGATGGAAATGAGATCAACAGCATACAGGTAATCCCACGGCGTAATTATGAGCCTCTATTTTCGGGCACCATAAATATTACTGACGGAGACTGGCGCATACATAGTCTTGACCTGTTGCTCACTAAAACTTCGCAGCTTGAGATTGTGGATACCCTGCAGATAACTCAAATACATGTGCCGGTGGGAAATGATGTGTGGCGGGTAAAAAACCAGTATATCCATTTTAATTTTAAACAGTTTGGCATTGATGCCATCGGCAATTTTATTTCTGTTTATTCTGATTACAAAATTAACCCCGTGTTTGCCAAAAACAGGTTTAGTAAAATAATTATTAATTATGATACCGGTGTAAATAAAAAGTCGGTTGCTTATTGGGATACTACCCGGCCCGTACCTTTGGAACCGGAGGAGAAAATGGATTACCAGGTTAAGGACAGTGTTTTTCTGCTAAATAAAGATTCGGCGCAAAGCCAGTCATCTGTTGATTCGCTGAATAAAAAACAGGGCAAACTGAAAGTATATGATGTTTTCTGGAAGGGTATTCACCGCACCAAATACAGGGTGAAAGGCAATTACAACTGGGGTATAGAATCTTTAATAAAAGGTTTGGAGTATAACACGGTGGAAGGTGTGGTGGTAAATTTTAATCCATATTACAGCCGTTATCTAAAAAAAATAAAAACCAATTTTTCTTTTGAACCCAACCTGCGGTATGGTTTCAGCAACACACATCTTAATGCCTGGGCCGATCTGATCCTGAGGACACGCGACTGGGAAACTGATAAAAAATTAAAACGCCAAACCTTAACAATTTCCGGGGGTAAAAGGGTAAGCCAGTTTAATAAGGCAAATCCAATTACGCCGCTCTCAAATACCATAAGCACCCTGCTTTATGGCGATAATTATATGAAGATCTACGAAAATTATTTTGGAGCGGTAAATTTTAGCAAGCGTTACGAAAACGGTTTAAGGTTTAATATTAATGCACTGTATGAGGACAGGCTGCCACTTGATAATACAACTGATTTTACCATCTTTAAAAAAGATTCAAGCCGCATAACACCCAATTATCCTTACGAAAAAATACCGGCACAGTTTACACCCCACCAGGCATTTATCATCAGTTTAGATATTAGTATTAAGCCGGGACAAAAATACATTCAGTTTCCCAACAGTAAAATGTCGCTGGGATCAAATTATCCAACATTCAGTTTTAATTACACAAAAGGAATTGAAAATATTTTTGGCAGCGATGTAAATTTTGATAAGTGGCGTTTCAGTATAAGTGATGATAAGAATTTTAAACTGGCAGGTTTATTGAAATACAAAATTGGTATTGGCGGATTTTTAAACACCAATAAAGTTTTTATACAGGATTACCAGCATTTTAACGGCAACCGTGTATTAAGGGCCAGCGAATATGTGAACAGTTTTCAACTGGCTCCATATTATGCAAACAGTACCATCAGTTCGTTTTATAGCTTCGCTCACCTTGAGCATCATTTTAATGGTTTGCTCACCAATAAAATACCCTTGTTTAAACGTCTTAACTGGAACCTGGTTGCCGGCGGCAATGCTTTTTATGTAAATGAAAAAAATAATTATACAGAGATTTTTGCCGGCCTGGAAAATATTTTAAAAATATTCAGGGTTGATATTGTTACTGCCTACAGCAATGGAAAGGTTGTATCCACCAGGTTCAGGATTGGTACCGGGGGCATATTGGGAGCCGGAGGCCAAAGGCCTAATAATTCCCGGAGAGGCAGGTAGTGAATTAGTTTGTACTTATTTTTTAATTAATAACTTTGCTGTTCAATTTGGTTTGCCTGCAAGCATCCAATCTTTTAAAATGATCTGACGCCCCGTCTGATCATTTTAAAAACGATTTCTCTTTTACATGGTCAGACGAGGCGTCAGACTACGTAAAGAGATCAAATTAAAAAACTATGGCAGTATTACACAACCGGATTTCCCAGGCGGAATTAAAAAAAATATTGTACGCAGAAACTGAACATCGTACTACCATTTCCTTTTATCAATATTTCCCCATTGATGATCCTAAGCAGTTCAGAGATGAAATGTATAAAGCGCTGAATGCAATAAAAGTATTTGGCAGAATTTACATTGCATCAGAAGGTATCAATGCACAAATCAGTGTGCCGGATAGTAATGTGAATGCTTTCAGGGAATATCTAAATACAATTTCTCCTTTAAAAGATATAAGACTGAATTTTGCTGTTGATAATGACGGTAAATCTTTTTGGGTACTTAAAATTAAAGTACGGGAAAAGATCGTAGCCGATGGAATTACCGATCTGGGTTTCAGCATGCAAAATAAAGGAGGATATGTAAATGCCGCACAAATGAATGAGTTGTTGCAGGATGATGGCACCATTGTTATTGATATGCGTAACCACTACGAATATGAAGTGGGGCATTTTGAAAAAGCCATTGAAATACCAAGCGATACCTTTAGGGAACAGTTGCCCATGGCGGTAGATATGATGAAGGATAACAAGGATAAAAATATCATCATGTATTGCACTGGTGGTATCCGTTGCGAAAAAGCAAGTGCCTTTATGTTG
>JANNYY010000584.1:0-1560 GCA_031410355.1 Chitinophagaceae bacterium
CCTAAATTTTTAAAGGCATTTGAAAAACCAATGATGGTGCCTGCGGGTAATAAAGTGGTGGTGGTAATACAATTCAGCGGGGGCAACGACGGGCTGAATACGGTGATACCGGTGAGGAACGATATTTATTACCGCGAAAGGCCTGTACTTGGTATTGCAAAAAACAAAGCATTGTTGTTAACCGATGAAACAGGCTTGAATCCTGCACTTGAAGCATTTAAAGGTCTGTATGATGATGGCAGCCTGGCCATTATGAACAGTGTTGGTTATCCAAACCCCGACAGGTCGCATTTCAGAAGTATGGATATATGGCACAGCGCCAGCGAAAGCAACGAATATGTAAATACGGGCTGGCTTGGCCGCTACTTAGATGCACAATGTAAAGGTTGTGATAAACCTACACAGGCAATGGAACTGGATGATGTACTAAGCCTGGCTTTAAAAGGAGAGGAGAATAAAGGCCTGGCTTTTAAAGATCCAAAAAAACTTTTCAATACCAGCAACGGAAGATTTTTAAAAGATGTAAACAATGATCATAAAAACGGCGAAGAAACAATTGATTATTTATACAAAACCATGAGCGCCACCCTAAGCAGCGCCGATTATATTTACCAGCAGAGTAAGGTTCACCCAACTTCTCAAACCTACCCAAATACAGAGCTGGGTAAAGATCTGAAAACAATTGCTTCGCTTATTTTTTCTGATATCAATACCAAAGTATATTATGTTAGCCTGGGTAGTTTTGATACGCATGTTAACCAGGATAACCAGCAAAAAAGATTATTTACCGAACTGAATGATGCGGTAAAAGCATTTACAACCGATTTAAAAAGCAACAATCGTTTTAATGATGTATTGATGATGACCTTTAGTGAGTTTGGCCGCCGGGTTACGCAAAATGCCAGCAATGGAACCGATCATGGAACAGCAAACAATATGTTCTTCATCAGCGGAGGCTTAAAAGAAAAGGGTGTTTTAAATGCCATGCCCGATCTCAGTGATCTTAACGAGGGGGATCTGAAACACAAAGTTGACTTTAAAAATGTGTATGCAACTGTTTTAAATAAATGGCTGGCTGCTGATGATAAAATGATACTGGGCAATAAGTTTTCGCATTTGAATTTTATATAGATAAGCTAAGAGGACAAAAGAGAAAAGGAGGATAAAGAGAAACCCTCCTTCGGCTCTTTTCCTCCTTTGTCCTCTTAGCCAAAAATCAATCTCTTTTAACTTACCCCTTTTTCTTTCATGATGCGGTTCAGCCATTTCAGCATGGCAAAAATGATAAAGGTGGCAAACATCAGTAATACAAAATTTACCCAAAAGAAATTCGCTTTATTTTCATAGCCATCCCACATAGTAGCCAGTATGCCGGATAATTTATTTCCGATAGAAGTGGCTAAAAACCATCCCCCCATCATCAATGATGTTAAACGCACAGGACTTAATTTTGATACAAGTGACAGGCCCATCGGGCTCAATAACAATTCTCCAATGGTAATCACACCATAAGTTCCCAGCAGCCACCATACACTTGCTTTTTCTGCACCATTGCCGCTA
>JANNYY010000585.1:0-10649 GCA_031410355.1 Chitinophagaceae bacterium
TTTTGAAAGGGCGATAACTGGTTCTGACGGGCTGCCCGGTGAATTGACAGTGCCTGATGAATTCAAAAATAACCGTGCCGAAACGGTGACTGCAGAAACAAAAAAAACCAGAGTGCCTGATGAATTCAACAGCGATAAGGAGGAGATTATGAAAGTTATTAAGTTATACCTGAGGGTAACAGACAATAAAGACTCATCAGCGATGGTAAAAGCATTTCATCCAGATGCAAAACTGATGTCTGTAACAAAATCAGGTGTATTGAAACAGATGACACAAGCTGAATGGTGGGCAAGGGTTTCAAGAATTGCTGATGCACCGGTACGCAAAAATAAAATAACCATCCTTGACCTTTCAGGCATAGCTGCTGTTGTAAAAGTTGAATTTGAAACTTCATGCGATTACATCTCCTTACTTAAAATAAATAACGACTGGAAGATCATCAACAAAACATTATCAGTAATATTATAGTTACATGAAAATAATAACATGGAACTGTAATATGGCTTTCAGAAAAAAAGCAGGCTATATCCTGGCACAAAAGCCGGATATTTTAATTGTTCCGGAGTGTGAGCACCCCGGCAAATTAAAATTTAATGATGACATACCACAACCAACTGCCGTGCTTTGGTTTGGTGCAAATCAAAATAAAGGGCTGGGAATTTTTTCATATAGTGACTTCAGGTTTAAGTTACTTAAAACCCATAACCCTGATTTAAAAATGATCATACCCATTGCTGTAACAGGCAAAAACTATAAGTTTACTTTATTTGCTGTATGGGCTAACAACCCCACCGACCCCGATGGCCAATACGTAGAGCAGGTATGGAAAGCCATTCATCATTACAACAAACAATTATCGAAAAAGAATACAATACTCATTGGCGACTTTAACAGTAATACCATCTGGGACAGGAAGTACCGGACCGGCAACCACTCGCATGTTGTAAACCGTTTGCAGCAGAAAGGCATTACCAGTTCGTACCATCTTTATCATAAACAAATACAGGGAAGTGAAGAGCATCCTACACTATACCTATACCGGCACAAAGACAAACCTTATCATTTAGACTATTGTTTTGTATCCACCGACCTGGCTGATAAAATCCAGTCGGTTGAAATTGGCGACTTTGATTTTTGGACAAAATACAGTGACCATGTTCCGGTGATGGTAACATTCTATGATAATTGATATGACAGGTAAACTCAACGGGCCTTCACCGCTTTAAAAAAAAATCCGTTTCTTTAATAATAATTTATATCATGAAGAAAATATTATTCATCTTCCTGCTTTATCCGTTTGTATCAATTGCACAGGAACCAACCCCAAAGTTCGAAAACGATACACTCTGCACTGCAAGCGGGTATAAGATATTTAAAGGCCACACACTGGAGTTTGCAAATGGCCTTGAACGATATGGAAGATTCAAATATGTCTCGGTTAAAAACGGAATTCTTTCCACATCCTTAACTAACTGCCAGGTGATCGTTAAAAACTTCAGGAAATATTGGATCTCAGGGCTTGACAATGGCTATATTGTTTTTGACGGCTACTTAATAAGAAAAGATGGTACCAGGGAATACATTGTTTTACAAATGGCATTTGACCGGGCAATAGAAAATTCACCCGTTCTGCCAAGCGAAATAAAAGTGCCGGATGAGTTTAGAAATAAATATAAAAGAGACCTTAAAAGAGAGAGCATAGGCTTGTATAACATGTACCAGGATAAAGTGATCACTAAAGCAACCTATGAAGAAATGAAAAAGAAGCTGGATGAACAATAAACCTTTGTTTCCAAACAGCTATTAACCTTCTGTCATGATAAAAGTATTATTTACAATCCTGCTCAGCCCCGCAATGTTAACAGCACAGGAGCCAAAGCCTTATTATAAAAATGATACCCTGTACACAACCTGTGGCTATAAAATTTATACAGGCCAGCTATTGCAGTTTGCAAAAGGCACCGGAGCAAAGGGAAAATTCAGGTTTGTCAAAATTAATAATGATATTCCTGCCGGTACACTCACTAATAATTCAATAGTTGTTAAAGATCTAAAGAACTTTGGTATCCCCTCTCATAACAATGGCCATATTGAATTAACCGGAACCATTATTTTTAAAGACAGTTCAAAGGGAAATATTGATATAACCCTGGCTTTTGACAGGGCTATAGAAAATTCGCCCGATTTACCAACTGAACTGGTAGTGCCTGCTGAATGTAGAAATAACAGTAAAATAATATTCTACAATAAACTGGATAAACTGTTTAAATTATACGCAATGGGAACTATAACTAAAACAGAATATGAAGCACAAAAAAAGAAACTGCTGGAACAAAGTACCGGAGTTTTGTATTGATGAGTTAACGTTAATTTTAAGAAAAGCCTGGTGGTAAAAGAAACTTACATAGAACTTTTAAAAAAGTACAGCAATAACGGCCATTTGATAGACGGGTTATGGAATGAAATAGAAATAAATTATTCGCATAAGAAAAGATATTATCACAATTTAGATCATCTGAGTAATTTACTGATTCAACTTGCCAAAGTAAAAAGTGAAATAATTAACCCGGACATCGTTTTATTTTCACTTTATTATCACGATGTTATTTATGATCCGTTAAGGTCTGACAACGAAGAACAAAGTGCAGAATTTGCAGCAACAAGAATGACACAAATTTCAATTCCATCCCTTGTCATCAGGAATTGCCAAGCTCAAATTTTAGCTACAAAAAAACACCAGGAAAACTCAGATACGGACACAAACTATTTTACAGATGCCGACCTTGCGGTTTTAGGGCAAAACTGGGAGGATTATTCAGTGTATTTTAAAAATGTAAGGAAAGAGTATGCAGTTTACCCAAAACTCATTTACAATGCCGGAAGGAAAAAAGTATTGAACCATTTTTTAGAAACAGAAAGGATTTTTAAAACAGATTATTTCTACTCTGAATTTGAGCAACAGGCAAAACAAAACATAAGAAGGGAATCAGAACTGCTTTAATGAATATTCTGTTCTCTGCTCTTAGTTCTAATCTTCCAGGATATGCAAAAGAGTTTTATACTTTTCAATTACATCAAGGTAATGGCAGGTCTTCCGCAAGGATAACCTCCTGCAGTTTTAAGTTTCCAGGGCTGTGTGAGTTACTTGTGCCGGGCGCCGTTCAGCAATACAAATGTTGTTTCTTTACTGGTTTAAATAAAATTCCGTTCCTTTAATCAATAACTTAATTATAAACATTGACCCTGTAAGAAAATGAAATTTCTATTGCTATTCATATTCCCGTTTTTTAACCATGTATGTGCACAAACGGTTACATTCCGCGAAATAAAACTAAGGCCAAAACCAGCATTTTATAATGTTAACGAAACCACCATTATTTATCCCCTGGTAATTACACATAACAAATCAGTTGATAAACTCATCAACGACAAAATTAAGAGCGAAACCCTTGGTGAAGATGATATAAGTGTGCGGCAGGCGCTTAGTGAACATATCAGTGAAGGCCTTATCAATATGGGCTATGAAGTTACCTTTAAAAAATACGGCATCCTTTCTTTAAATATTAATGGGGAGAGTTGCGGGGCATATTGTTCAACATGGTACACTTATTTGAATTTTGATCTGAAAACCGGGAAGAGTTTAACCATTAGTGATCTGATCTTAGAAAATAAGATAGATAGTTTTAAGCAAATAGTTTTTGCAGATAAGGTAAAAGCACTGAATACCTATAAAGAAGAAGAACTTAATTATAAGGGTAATGATATAGATTCAACTACCATAACCTGGGCCATAGAACATGTTGACGAAAATTGTATAGGGAATGTACGGTTAGATAATTTTGCGCTTTCAAATCCGGGTATCGAAATAATGGACCCATGTGAATTTCCCCACGCTATCAGGTCGCAGGAACCCGCTTATCAGTTAAAGTATTCCTACAAGTTTATACAACCATTTTTAAAACCAAAATATCAACACCGGTTTTTCAAATAATTATATCGCCTTATTTTACTGCCGCCGTAAGGGTAATATCAGCGGTGGTTTTTTGTAAATATTGCATCAGGTAACTTTGCGTTAATGATGGATTTACCCTTTTGATATTGATACGCCCTGTATGTTCATGAAAATCTTTTGTGCGGTTGGTAACAAACAGTCCTTCTAATGAGTTTTCATCACCGGCATTTGCGAGGTCCAGCACATTTAACTGCATTACATGCTTACTGGGAAGTTCGGGGTAATTGTCTTCCAGCAATGATGCATCCTGCATAACTATTTTGCCATCCTTGGCAACACGCACATTTATTTTTTTAATACCATAATATTTCTTGTCACCTACCAAAAACCAGGTGTGTGAAAGGCCGGTATATTTTCCTTTTACCTTAGTTATAACAACTTCGTATTGTAAAGATTGTTGGGTGGAGTCGTTAAAGAAGGTTCCTTTCCAAAGGCCGGTAAAATCCTGGCAAAAAGCAAAAATGGGGCAACATAGTGCTACCACAATGAGGGTAAAATTTTTCATAAGGGTGGGTTTTATAGGGTATATCACCTAATAACGTATATGTTTCCTGTTTATTTTAAAAAGGGTGAAATATTTTATTTTGCCCGTTTTAACCTAACACCCCGGTTATAACTTCAGGATGTAATCCTGCTGGCATCTCTTTTGCAAATAGGTTGTATATTTCAGTTTAAACAGGAATATGATATGGCCACATCATCAAAAACTAAAACCGGGGGCAATATATTTTTACACATGCATCCACTTCAAAGGATTTTGCTGAGCCTGTCCATAACGGCTGTAGTTTTTTTTATAATGAGGGGCTACCACCAGGATACTGTAGTACTTTGCGCTGTATTATGGGATGTATTTTCTATCACTTACATTATTACCACCTGGATCATTTTTTTTACCATGCCGGTGGCCCACATTGAAAAAGTGGCTAATAAAGAAGATGGCAGCAGGATCTTTGTTTTGATCAGCGTACTGGTGAGTTCTTTTGCAAGCATGTTTACCGTATTACTTTTAATGTTATCTGCAGGCAAATCTTCGGGAGACGGAATAGCGAATATAATCCTGGCTATTACGGGCATCATGAGCTCATGGACCATGTTGCATACTATCTTCACCCTGCATTATGCTCACCTGTACTACTCTAAAACACACAATGAAGATGCTTCTGCATCAGGCCTTGATTTTCCCAAAGAAAAAAAGCCAGACTATATTGACTTTGCTTATTTTTCCTTTGTTATTGGTATGACTTTCCAGGTATCTGATGTGCAGATAAACAGCCGTATTATAAGGCGAACCGTTTTGGCACATGGTTTACTGGCGTTTGCTTTAAATACATTTGTTGTGGCACTTACCATTAACTTAATTGCAGGACTGAGTAAGTAAATGCCCCCCGTCTATTCTGCTTTTTCTTCCCCTTCTTTTCCTCTTTTATCGATATCGCCTTTGGTAAAAAGTATAGATTGAAGTGTAATGCGCCAGGCTTCTTTCTTTCGCAACAGAAATTCCAGGTCCATCCCAAAATGCTTCATTTCTTCCTGCTGGGCATTTTCCATAATGTCTTTTGCCTGTTTGTCTTTTTCAAGAGATATGCGCTGTTCGTACCAGCCAATGGCTTCTGCTTCTTCAATAAGCGAAGTCACCATCCGGGCGAATGTCCTGGTTTCTTCAGAAAGTTCCTGGGGGGGTTCGTGGTATTGTTCAAATCCCATAAATAATGTTTTAAATTATGCAAAAAAAAGAGTTTCGTGCAGTAATTTAAAACATTTTTGCTTAAGGGAAATTTTTACTGTAAGCGGGAAACAAAATCCCCGTCTGGATGTAAAATGCCGAACGGGGCTTTACGTGTAAAAACCTGGAGATAAACTATTATGAAATCATCAATTGTGCTTTGCTTTTGAAAACACATTGGTAAGATGCCGGCTGTGTTCAACGGGCATTTGTATAACTTGAGGGGCGGCACTCCTTTTTCTTTTTAGAATATAATAAAGTGCTAAGGTTCCGGCGGTAATGGCTGAAGCCATCAATATGTTCTTATTCATATAAATCGTTTTAGATTCAGATTCATAAAATGTGCCAGTTTTATTTTGAAATTAATGAGTTGAAGTTTTTGATATTTTTTTTCTTTATACTTTCGTGGTATGATTGTTTTTTACGGTGCTGAATCTGCCCGTGCTTATGCAACATAAAGTAAGGGGGTATATTTCGCCTGAGAAAACTATCTATAAAGTAAAAAACAGTTAAAAATTACGATCATTTTACAATAAGCAGTTTTGTAAAACTATACGCCCACCAAATCAAAATTAATTGAACCGGTAACCGTAAAATGGCAACCCATAGCATTGGGTTATGCTCCCTATAATAATTCAGCAACATTTGTATGTTAGCAGGAAAAACGGCAATCAGCAACGCTATGATACAATATGCACCCCACTTTCTTGTGGATGTATTAAGCAAAAGCATCGCAAATATTATCTCCGCAACACCACTAATAAAAACAAAAGCCTTGTGTGCCGGAAGCCACGCAGGCATTATTTTTAAATAAAATGAGAGATGTATAAAATGATTTATGCCTGCAATTGCATAAAACAATACCATTATGTACAGGGAAATCTTTTTCAATCAGCAAATCTAAGCTGGTAAATTCAACTTCCTGCAGGGATATTTTTGATGATAATCAACATTACTTAAATCTGACGGGAAGCTCAGGCACAATGTGTTTTTGAGAAACCGGTGTAAATTTATATTACAAAATGGTATGGCATTTGTACTACCTTTAATCCGTCTATTAACCGTTTTAATTTATACAATCAGAACCGTACTAATGCACAGGATAATTTTATTTTTGCTTTTATCATCAATATCCCTTAATAGCTTTAGCCAGAAAACAGATACGCTGATTAAGAAATTAGATAGCCTGAATATTAAAGCAGACAGTGCAGGCAAACAAATAAATAATACCACTGAGGCCGCTTACAATGCTCAAACTAAAATAACAGCAAAAACTTATTTCATTTTATTAGGCAGTACGCTTAAGCAGGAATTTACCAAGCCTTTTCATTTAAAACACAAAGATTGGATAAGGCTTGGGGCAATTACACTTACTGCAGCCGCTTTACGGCTTGCCGATGAACCTATACAGCGGCAGGCTTTAAAATTCAGAAACAGTAATAGCGGAGCCATCCAGGTAAGCAAGTATATAACCAATACAGGTGGTGTGTATGAAATGATTACGCTCGGAACTTTTGGTGCGTATGGGTATATTTTTAAAAACGAGAAAGTGAAAACCACTACCCTGCTTGCTACCCAGGCATATATAACAGGTACGGCTGTTGAAACAGTATTAAAATTTTTAACCGGCCGGGCAAGGCCCTCCTTTTATCATACCGGAACTGAGGCAGAGCCGTCTTTTAAAGGCCCCTTTAGTAAATATGCAGGCAAAAGTTCGTTTCCATCCGGACATGCAACCGTAGCATTTGCAGCAGCTACGGTTTTTGCCATGGAATATAAATCCACACTTTGGGTACCCATCGTGGCATACTCTGCAGCTACCTTAATAAGTGCAAGCAGGATCACAGAAAATAAACACTGGACAACAGATGTTTTTGTAGGCGCGGTTTTGGGATACTTAACAGGCAGGCAGGTTGTAAATAATTACCACCGCTATGCAAAATTAAAAGCACCGGGCCAGCCAAAAAATTCAGTTTCTTACTCACTGGGTTACAGCAATGGACAATTTAGGCCCGGTTTGGTATATCATATCAGGTAACATAAGAACCAAAACGTAAGGCCTCGTTTTTTAATTTAATATCCATACTTATATCACTAAACTTTCAGCCCTAAACTCCTACCTCCCCTCTTTTTTGTACTTTTGCTCTCCCTGTAATTTTAAGAAAAGGATAATATGGAATTGACTAAAAATTTTGAGCCCAAAGCTGTTGAAGACAAATGGTATAAACATTGGCTTAGCCAGCGGTATTTTAACAGCAAGCCCAATAGCAGGCCAGCATTTACAGTGGTAATACCGCCCCCCAATGTAACCGGCGTGCTGCACATGGGCCACACCCTTAATGAAACCGTACAGGATATATTGGTACGCAGGGCCCGCATGAGTGGTTATAACGCCTGCTGGGTGCCAGGCAGCGATCATGCATCAATTGCCACGGAAGCAAAAGTGGTTGCCATGCTTAAAGAAATGGGTATTGATAAAAATAGTTTATCGAGAGAAGAATTTTTGAAATATGCCTTTGAGTGGAAAGAAAAATACGGTAGTATCATCTACAACCAGATTGCAAGGTTAGGTTGCAGTGTAGATTGGGACAGAACAACTTTCACCATGGATGATCATTATTACCAAGCCGTAATAAAAGTTTTTATTGATCTGTATAATAAGGGGTTAATTTATCGTGGCGCAAGAATGATAAACTGGGATTCATCTGCAAAAACAGCATTGAGCGATGAGGAAGTGGAATACAAAGACATAACCGGTAAGCTTTATCATTTACGTTATAAATTAGATACCGGTAATGAGGAGTACATCAGCATTGCAACACAGCGCCCCGAAACCATCATGGGCGATACCGCCATTTGCGTAAATCCAAATGATGAACGCTACGCTCATTTAAAAGGAGCTCATGCTTTTGTGCCATTGATAAACCGCCGCATCCCCATTATTTTTGATGATTATGTTGATGCTGCATTTGGAACCGGCGCTTTAAAAGTGACGCCTGCACATGATATCAACGATTATAATTTAGGATTAAAACACAACCTGGAAGTTGTGGATACTATTAACGAAGACGGAACAATGAGTGCGGCTGCACAAATTTATGTTGGCGAAGACCGCTTTGTTGCCCGTAAAAAAATTATTAAAGAACTTTTAGAAAAAGGTTTTCTTACAAAGGAAGAAGAATACACAACAAGATTAGGCTACAGCCAGAGAACAGGTTCTGTTGTGGAACCAAGAATAAGTACGCAATGGTTTGTAAAGATGAAAGAGTTGGCTGAACCTGCGTTAACAGCAGTTGTTGATGGAGAAATAAAAATTCATCCCGTCGATAAATTTTTAGCCACTTATAAATATTGGCTCGAGAATGTAAAGGACTGGTGCATTAGCCGCCAGCTTTGGTGGGGGCAACAGATACCAGCCTGGTATGATGAGGAAGGAAGAATGGTGGTTGCAGAAACGGAAATTGAAGCGAAGGAAATATTCAATATTCAATATTCAATATTAAATGCTCAACTAAAACAGGATGCTGATGTACTCGACACCTGGTTCTCCTCCTGGCTTTGGCCAATGGAAGTTTTTAAAGGCATCACAGAACCTGGGAATGAAGAAGCAAAATATTATTATCCCGGTTCTGTTTTAGTAACTGGCCAGGATATTATTTTCTTTTGGGTGGCACGTATGGTAATGGCGGGCATGGAATATGAAAAACAGATTCCTTTTAAAGATGTTTATTTTACCGGTATGGTACGGGATAAACTGGGCCGTAAGATGAGCAAGCAATTAGGTAACAGTCCCGACCTGCTGGAGTTGATTGATAAATATGGTGCAGATGCTGTAAGGTTTGGTATCATGGTTTCTTCGCCGGCAGGTAATGATTTGATGTTTGATGAAAACAGTTTGGAGCAAGGAAGGAATTTTAATAACAAGATATGGAATGCGCTGAAGCTTTTAAAGATGTGGCAGGATCGTCAGTCGTCAGACGTGAATCGTGAGACCTCAGCATCCACACCTCACGACTCACTACTCACTACTCACGACTTTGCAATAGACTGGTTTGAAAATCGCCTGAACAAAGTAAAGGCAGAAGTAGATTCTTTAATGAAGCAGTTTCGTTTGAGCGAAGCATTAAAAACAATTTACTCTTTGATATGGGATGATTTCTGTAGCTGGTACCTGGAGTGGATAAAGCCTGGTTTTGAACAACCTGTTGATGCCGGGGTTTATAATAAAACAATAAATTATTTTGAAGAACTGATGCAGTTGCTGCATCCTTATATGCCTTTTGTTACCGAAGAGATCTATCATCTACTTAAAACACAAAATGATGATCTTTGTGTAAAACAATTTGCATCAGTTAAAACTGTTGATGAAGAAGTTTTAGTACAGGGCGAATTATTGAAACAGGTAATTTCAGCAATCCGTGATAGCCGGAACAAAAACCAGCTTAAACCAAAAGAAACCATCAAACTTTATATTGAAACAGCATCAAAAGAAAGTTACAGTTCTATAGAAAGCATTTTAAGTAAACAGGTAAATGCAGATGAACTTTCATTTACCAATGAAGCTATTGCCAATGCAATTATTGTGGCTGTTGAAAAGGATAAGTTTTATATAAAAACTGATAAAGAACTGGATACTGCTACTTTAAAGGATGATCTGCTTAAGGACCTCTTACACCAGAAAGAATTTTTGGCATCAGTAAAAACAAAATTAAGCAACGAACGTTTTGTACAAAATGCAAAACCGGAGATCTTGGCAATGGAACAAAAAAAGAAAGCCGATGCAGAAGCCAGGATCAGGACCATTGAAGAGAGCCTGTCAACAATCAGTTAAAATGTAAAAGGCAAAATAATACTTACGTACTTTCGTTTGTATATTTTAATAAAATAACGATGGGCACTTTAGTAAAATGTAT
>JANNYY010000586.1:0-4687 GCA_031410355.1 Chitinophagaceae bacterium
ATTGCAATCCGCAGCAGCCTGCCGGTTATTGCTGATAAGAAAAACCTGACCTGGTTAGATACCAACAACCAGCATGTAGCAGGCTTTATCAGGGCATGGGAAAATGACCGGGTATATTGCCTTTTTAATTTCAGTTTGCAACCTCAAAAAATAAGCTGGTACGTTTTTAAACAAAACAACATGAGGCCTTTGATGCTTTATGATCACTGGAGTGAAAAAAATTATAAAGTAGGTTTAGTTAGTGAACAGCTAACCCTGCAACCCTACCAGTTTTTAATACTGGAGGCGGCTGATGGCAATAAGTTAAAGGTGGATGGGTGACTGAGCTAAAAAACGCTTTCTGAGTGCCTCATGCTGAAAGATTTTATGAATTGTTCGTGGTCATGCTATCGGTCACTCTGACAACTTCAAAGGTTGCACATCAAACAGCATTTGAAGAGAACCTTTTTATTTCGTAAATTCGTTAGGTGAAAAAGCAGCAAAATAAAGGACTTGATTTTATTATTGATAAGCTCACTAATTCTATTCAAAATGTTGTGACTGGCGACAGTTTTGGAACTGACATTTCCCTTGTTACTACTACTGACCTAAAGACGGTTGTTAAGAAGAACAATTGGCAGTTTGATTGGAAACTGGAATTCAAGCAACCAGAGCGTGACGTTTACAAATTAACAATTGTAAATAACCAGACTATAATTCAAGGTTTGATAAGCTTAGAAATTAAATCAGACCATGTTTATATGCATCTTGTAGAAAGTGCACCTTTCAACAAAGGGAAAACAAAAGTTTACGCAGGAGTTCCTGGAAACTTAGTTGCTTTTGCCTGCAAACTTGCTTTTCAGCGTGGCCATGAAGGCAATGTCTCTTTCTTTTCGAAAACTCAGCTTGTACAACATTATATTGAAACTTTGGGAGCAATGCATGTTGGCGGACGAATTATGATTATAGATACAATAGCCGCATTAAAACTCATAAATAAATATTTTACAAATGAAAAATAAACTTAAAGAATTAGATGTAGATTTCATTGGCGGACAACAACACCCTGTTACTAAGGAGGAAGAATTTACAATTAGTGCTTTTATTCGTGCACAGAAAGAAAAAAGGCGGTTACAAATTATCCGCAAGACAAAAACAAAGGCATCACAAAAATCTCATCAACCTGCCTGATAAGGCACGGGGTAGCCAGGATACATTTTTAAGCCTCATATTTTTTAATGAGTGCAAGCAATACAGCATTTGTCCAGCCAAACCCGTCCTGGCCCGGGTATTCGCCGCCCCCGGCTTCCAGATTTGTATCAACAACATTATATTTTTCCATCAGTTTCCCTGTACGTTTAAAAACATCCCGGTTTAATTTTATCCAGCGTAAAGCAATTTCTTTTGCCAGGTCTTTATTCCCGTAATTTTCTAACCCGGTAATAGTTACCCATTGCAACGGCGCCCAGCCATTTGGAGAATCCCATTGTTGCCCGGTAGTTTCTAAAGTACTTACAACACCGCCTGGCCTCAGCATTTTTTCTTTGATGATTTTTGCAACCTGTTTTGCCTGATCATCATCAGCAATATTAAAAAACAAAGGAAATGCTGCGGCTAAAGTTAATGACTGCTTTGGCTGATTTTCCCCGGCATCATAATCAACATAAAAATGCTGTTCACCGTTCCAGCAATATTTTTGAATGGCAGCTTTTCTTTTGCCGGCCAAAGCCTGGTATTGTTCTGCCATTTCCCTGTTACCCTGTTGCAGGTATGCTGCGGCAATTGTTTGTACTAAATTAAAAACAAGACAATTGAGGTCAACAGGAACAATATCCGTAGTGTGAATACTGGCAAATGAATGTACATCTTTAAACCAGCGGCTGCTATAATCCCATCCCGATTCTGCACCTGCCCTTAAATGCCGGTATAATTTTCCAGGGGGTTGTTTTGATTGAAGTGATAGTTCAACATCTTCCCGGAATGATTCGGGCCTTGCGGTATCGTTCTCATCCCAGTAGCGGTTGAGTATTTCCCCACCGGGCATTCTTACTGTACGATGCAATGCTGTATTTGTTTCAGACAGCATTCCGGCTCCTTTCATCCAGAAGTTATATTCTTTTTCTAATTGCGGTAGATAGATTGAAAGCACATCTTTCCCTTTTATACCTGCCAGCAATTGTATCATGAGTGAGTAAAAAGGAGGTTGCGAACGGCCAATAAAATAACTGCGGTTTCCATTGGGGATATAACCAAATGTATCAATAAGGTAAGAAAAATTGTTGACCATATTTTCCAGCATCTCGTTTTTACCGGATACTTTTAATCCAAGCATGGTGAAATAACTATCCCAGTAATATATCTCCCCAAACCTTCCACCCGGAACAATGTACGGGTAAGGAAGCGGAATAAGCGACCCTCCTTTTTTGTCAGGCTCACGGGCAAGCTGGTTCCAGAGCAATGCTATATTTTCTTCTACGCTTTTATGTACATCGCTGGTATAACCATTTGAGTGTGGAGCAGGCAATATAAAATTATCGGATACAAATTTTTGCAGGCTGAAACCGGGCTGGCTTTTCTGTTCAATATATTTTTTATTGATGTCTTCTATTGCAGATTTGGGTAAACAATCAACAAATGTTTTTCCATCGGGCAAAATATGATTAAGCTGTACATCTTCAAACAGCGGGTGAGCATCATATATGTTTACAGTAGTCATTGCCGCAATTGTTTATTAATGTTTTAAACTGTGGCCGTGGCTTTTTTCTTTTGTACCTGGTAAAAGAAAATTAAGCAGAGCAATAATATAAACATGGGGATCAATGAAAAATAAAATGCCTTTTGCCCACCGATATTTTTAAACAAATACCCTACAAGCCTTGAGCCCAATGTACCCCCGATAGCAGAGAAGAAAACAAGTAACGATGCCATTGGGCTGTGAAATATTTTTTCTGTTGAACTTAATACAAATGAATTAACCAATGGATAAATAGGCGCCAGGAAAAAACCGATCAATGGAAAAACATACGCTATTACAGGTACATCACCCAACGAATTAATTTTTTTTGGTACCATATTCTGTGTTTGTGGCAATACAAACAGTACCATCAATGCGGCACCCACAAGGCAGGAAGCCAATATAACGATCCATGATATTTTTTTTACCAGCAGCGAAGAAATATAGCGGCCCAGGGCAATAGAAAGCATAAGAATAACAGCCATAGACACGCTGATCTTTTCGGGAAGCAACAGCACCTTTTCATTAAAACTGGGCAGCCAGCTCATGATGCCCTGTTCTGTCATCACGTACATAAATGCAGCTATGGCAAATACGGAAACAAGCGGCCTTTTCAGCAGCCGTATCATTTCAATAAAATCGGCTTTAATGCCTGTACCCGGCACCTGGTATTGTATATTGAATTTTGAAAAAAGTAAAATGAAAAATGAAACGGCCACCAGGCCTGCCAAAACCAGATAGATACGCAGCCATGCATTTGGATCGGTATCGCTGTAAAATAATGGAAAGGCAATGAACCCTGCGGCTATGCCGATCATAAAAAAACTTTCAATGGCACTTAGCAGGCTTTTGTGTTCATTATCGCTGTTGGTAATTATCCCTATCAACGAATAAACCGATACTTTGATGATGGCAAAGGATATGCCCACGCAGGCAAACAGTATGCGTACCGAAGTAAAAGAATTGCCCCAGTACATACCCAGGCACCCGGCAAAAACAAGGCCCAGCCCAATTAACATCCCATTCTTGTATCCAAGCCTTGGTAAAAATGAACCTATAAGAAATGAAACAAATGCAATGGAAAGGTCTTTAAAAGCTTCAAGCGAACTTGCTGTAACCTCATCTACATGGTACGTGTTTTGAGATTTTTGGATCAGGATACCTACACTGTTCAATAAGATTGCAAAAACAAAATAATTTAGAAATAAAGAGAGCTTAATTTTAAAATTAGACATAACAGTTATAATCGTTAAATAACAAGTTAAGTTACAGAAACTAATGTAAAGAAGGATGCAAAAACTATAACGTTTGTTGTGTAAAAAATAAAAGTTAGAGACTCCAAATTTAGAGTCGTCCAGTAATCTGCTAATAATTCAGCTTATTTCATCTACTGTCTTATCATTTTAATTTTCTGCTTTTAAAAATCCTGCTTATCTTTTAATTCTGAAATCAAGATTAAGACAATTTATTTCAGTTTCTTCATACCTGCATTACCCAACAGCGATTTCATTTGCGTAATGGCAATTGCATTGAGTTGCTTTAACCTTTCGCTTTGCCGTAAACCCTGATGAATCAGTACTGCATTGATGCTTTCCATATTGCTTAATACGACCAACTGTTCAATACTGGCGTCATCCCTAACATTGCCTGCGGCTTTTGGATTGGCATCTCTCCATTGCTTTGCAGTCATTCCAAACAATGCCATATTCAACATATCGGCTTCATCGGCATACAAAAAACTAATTTGCTGCCTGCTCAATTCTTTTGGAACTAAATTTTCCTTGATTGCATCTGTATGTATGCGGTAATTTACTTTGGCTAAAGTACGTTGCAGGTTCCATTCTAATTTTAAGTTGCTGCTTTCTTCTTTTTTGAGCCTTTGAAACTCTGTAATTAAATACAATTTGAATTGTGGGCTGATCCATGATGCAAATTCAAAAGCAATATCCCTATGAGCAAATGTGCCGCCATACC
>JANNYY010000587.1:0-3012 GCA_031410355.1 Chitinophagaceae bacterium
ATGCTGTACAATGCCATTAAGCCTTCAAAATAAACTGCCCTTGTCCAGATATGGCTTGGCCATGTACGGTTTCTTGATGGCACAAAAATTTCTTTGCCGGCATCGGGCCATTTGTTCATAAAATATTGATTGGCCAGCGATACTGTTTTAAGTACCTCTTTTTTTGCAGGTAATTTTTGCGCTGTTGAACAGGCAGAGAGAAAAGATATGAAAATGGCAAGGCTGATAAATTTCATTTTATTCATAGATTGCAATCGTTTAAAAAATCAGTGCATGTTAATATAAAAATGATAAATAATTATCCTGTAGTATCCTGAAGCCTCACCCCAACCTCTTTCCATCCTTCCACAAGCTCAGAAGAGAGGAAACTGGAAAGAAAATAGCATTCATCACAATCGTTTTAGTATCGTTGTTAAAGTTAAAACTTCCTGCGGTAAATTGCCGGGCAGATTAAAGAAAAGCAGGACACATCAGGATGCAGTGTTACAGGCAATAAACTAAGTTTAAGTTGCTATTACAGGTTTTATCCAAAACTAAAATGATTGATTATCTTGCCATGAAAAAAATTATCCTTTCCGGCTATATGTTCCTTTGCGGAATATTTTTCGCCGATGCACAAAATACAATTCCCTTTAAAAAAATATTTATTTTCTCGGCCATAAAAGGAACGGTGAGTAAACCCGATTCTATGATGCTGCCGGCAAAAGCAACAGCAGTGAAATTGAGCGACGGAGATACGTCGAGTTTTAAAATATTATCGTACAAAAAAAATAAACTTATTGTTGCATTTACACCGGCAGCAGATTTTGTTGGATTAACAAAAGCCAGAATACAGGTAAAAAATACCTCCGGTACATCAATGCTAAACCTTACGGGCCTTAGTACCAACGGGCTTGAGGGCAGAAATGAACCACCGCTCTCAACCGTTGCTGAAGCATTAGGCTACCAGGTAAATGTGGGGTGGACAACGCTTGATAACAACAGCCTTCCGCAATTGCAGGGCGATGAAATTGCTGCTGCACTTTTTCGCAAAGCAGGAAAAGCAAATGTTGAAATTATTCCGGTAGCCCGCTATTCTCCCGATTTTGAACTGCCTTTTGGTTATTATATAAACAAAGCCGGCATGCCGCAAAAACAGCAGGTTGGCGTGTTGGCTAAAGCTGCTGCATATCCCGAACACCAATGTTTGTTTCCTGCCATTGCATCGGGAGGCAATACCTTTGATCCCGGCATTCAAAGTTTTGGATTTTATTTTACCAGCCCTACACATGCTGCCTGGTCGGAAGATGTTTGGAATATGTTATTTTTTCCTGCCAATGCGGTACATGCCACAAGAATTTATCCGCTGAAAGATGCAGCAGGAAAAACAATCCCCAATACTTACCTGCTTTGTTACGAAGAAGCAAAGAACGGCGATTTTAATGATTATGTTTTTGTGGTAAAAAATATTGCGCCGGTAACCAATGAATTATTTACGCCTTTGTTCAATGGAAAAAATTTAGACGGATGGCATACTTTTTTAAAAGATATAGGAACTGCTGACCCCAATCATAATTTTAATGTGGAAGATGGGATGCTGCATGTAATTGGCAAAGACCTGGGATATGCCATTACAGAGAAACCTTACAGCAACTATCATTTAAAAGTTGATTTTAAATGGGGCGAAAGAAAATGGGGCTCACGGGTAAACCTGGTACGGGATGCCGGTGTATGCTATAATATCCCCGTTAACGAACCCGATTCTATCTGGCCGCAATCCATAGAATGCCAGGTGCAGGAAGGCGATGTGGGCGATTTTTGGTTACTGGGTTTTAGCACCATTAAAGTTAAAGGCGTTCAAAACAAACCTGCTAATCATACAAGAATGATAAAGTACGCTGATGCCGAAAAACCTTCCGGACAATGGAACACAGTGGAGATAATTTCTTACAATGGCAAATGTGTACATATTGTAAACGGTGTGATAGTAAATGTTGGCGAAGATGCCAGCATTAAAAACGGAAGAATATTATTACAATCGGAATATGCTGAAATTTATTACCGCAATGTAAAAATCAGAAAACTATAATTTATGAAAGCGAATTCACTATTATTTTTTCTACTGATAATTACTATTCACATTCATGCTCAACAAAAAGGCGACCCGGCGCTTACCGAGATATGGTCACCGGTACCTAAAGTGGTTACGCCAGGCAAAACATCCGCCGATCCTCCCTCAGATGCAATCATTTTATTTAATGGTAAAGATGTTTCTGCATGGCAATCAAAAAAAGGTAAACCCTTTAACTGGAAGGCAGAAGACAGTACGATCACCGTTGTAGGATTTGCGGAAGATGCTGAATATTCTGCGGAAGAAAAACAAAAAAATACGGTACAGGGCATTCAAACAAAACAGGGCTTTGGCGATTGCCAGTTGCATATTGAATGGAGAACGCCGGCAATTGTAAAAGGTGATGGACAGGGACGCGGCAACAGCGGTGTTTTTTTAATGGGCCGTTACGAATTGCAGGTACTTGATTCTTATAATAATCCGACTTATTCAAACGGACAGGCAGGCAGCATTTATAAACAGCATATACCAAAGGTGAATGTTTGCAGGCCTCCCGGCGAATGGCAGGCTTATGATGTTATTTTTACAGCACCGCAGTTTTACGCCGACAGTACACTTAAATCAGCCGCCCGGATGACTGTTTTTCAAAACGGTGTGCTGATACAGAATAATGTTGAACTATGGGGTCCAATGCAATACATTGGTATTCCAAAATATGAAAAACATGCAGCCATAGAACCGCTGCTGCTGCAGGATCACCGCAACCCGGTAAGTTTTAGAAATATCTGGATAAGGGAATTATAAAAATTTCATCCCGCTATAATATGCTTATTTTTTTAAGCGCTGTACTCCTTCGCTTGCAATTACCACTCTTTTAATAGTACCGTCTTTATTGTAGTACAAATAATCTATACAAACCGAACGGTGAAAGCTGCCGGCATCGGGCACCAATGCACCATTGT
>JANNYY010000588.1:0-15259 GCA_031410355.1 Chitinophagaceae bacterium
CAATAGGATAAGTTACCACTGATAGAAAATTCATGGGGCCGGCCACAAGCCTGGCTATTTTTTCGGCACGTAACATACCCAAACGTTTGGGTACCAGTTCTCCAAAAATGATGGATAGAAAAGTAACAATGATAACAATAATGACGGTTGAAATAGTTTTTGCATAAGGTTGCAATATGGCAATCTTTTCAATAGAGGGCTCTACAAAATGGCCAAACTTTTCGCCGGAATATACACCCGTTAAAATGGCAATAAGTGTAATAAATATTTGAGCTGTGGATAAAAATTTCTCCGGGTTTTCAGAAAGGGCAAGCGCTGCCCCAGCTTTAATATCACCTTTTTTTGCCATGGTTTCCAGCCTTGCTTTGCGGGCGCTTACCAGGGCGATCTCGCTCATTACAAGCAGGCCGTTTATTACAATTAGCAAACCTAAAATGAATATTTCAATCATAAAATTTAAACCAAACCGCAGTTTTTGTTAAACGGTTGCAGGTGCAAATATCTATAAACTATATTTAACCGCTATTTTATGGCAGTATAATTATATAAACATAATGTACAGCTATAAAGCGGAATGCAGTTTTTCCTTGAGCAGGCTGTTGACAATATAAGCTGTGCAGTAGCCCACCAGGCAGCCCAAAACGGCGCCACCCAAAATATCAAGCGGGTAATGTATGCCAATATATATTTGCGCATAACTGATAAAAAAAGCCCACACAAAAAACAGCAACATCCATTTACCAAAATATTTTTTAAATACGGTATAAAAAAACATGGCTAGGCCAAAATGATTAGCGGCGTGTGAAGAGGTAAAACTGCCATTGCCGGGTGCATAATGTAATAAAAGCCGCACCATGCCAACCATATCCGGATCTCTGCAGGGCCGCAACCGGTTAAAATAAGGTTTAAAGATATGGCTGCTTACGCTATCGGTAATTGCTACAGTAATTATTGCAAAAATAATAATCCATACTGCCTGGTTTTTAAAATTAATTATTAAAAACACCAGTAAAAAAATATATAGCGGCATCCATACTTCCGGATTACGGAGCCACAGCATTATCCAGTCAAAAAAAGGATTGGTCCATTCGCCGTTTAAAATTTTAAAAAGTGCTTTATCTATATTAATTAGCTGGTGCATTACACAATTATAAAATGAAATTATTTAAAATTAAAAAAGAAATTCACCAGGAAGTTCCATATAAATACAATGAGGATAGCGAGGAATTTTGCTATATAAAAATTCTTGTCTTTTTTTTGATGAAAAAAATACAGGAAACTGGTGTTAATGGCCAAACCAATTAAACTCACCGATAAAAAAATAGTAAACTCCTTTACCCAATGCGGATTGTTGCTTGTGAATGTCCAGCGACGATTAATGCTATAATTACTGATAACTGCCAGCGAAAACCCACAACCATTAGCTATATACTTGTTCCACCGCAGTTTTTCTTTACAAAGCCAGGTGGTGCCAAAGTCAATCATCATGCCCAGCAAACCAACCAGGCCAAATTTTATCATTTTTAAAATGAATGAGTACATGATGTGATTTTTTGAATTAATTTTTTCGGGTAATTAAAGCAATTGCCATAGTATCCACTACATCTTTTCTTGTTTTATGATTGATGAATTGGCCGCTAACCCGGCTTACTTTAAAATAAGAAAAGCTTTTTAAAACCGATAAACTTACACTATCGGTATTTATATCTTTTAAATCTTTTAAAGAAGAAAACAAAAGCAAAGAATCTTTGGCTTGCACATTATTGATAGCTGTTGCGGCAGGGTTGCTGTAATTCACATTTCCGTTGTAATAAAAATCAAAACTGGACGACAGGCATTTGTACAAAGTTACTTGCTTTGTTATTTGGCGCTGGTTAAGCCATTTACCGGCCATCATGCCTGCCTGGTATTTTAATAAAGAGGGATAAAAAACACAATTTAAAAATATAGCCAGTAATAAAGTAAAGCGAACATTTTTCCTAACAAGCGCCAGCAATTGATCGGGGGGCTTATAAAAAAACACGAGTGGAATAAATAATAACAGCATTATTAAAAACCAGGCAATATTATTAAAAGAATACATTACTATAAGCAAGATTACTGCAGCCACCAGTAGAACAAATAAAACCGTTTGAATAACATTGATTGTTTTCAATGTTTTTTCAGAAGCCTTCTCAACAAGCCAGCCCGCTGTCATCATTGCAAAAAGCGGAAATAAAATAACAATGTAATGCGGCAGTTGAAATTTGGAAATTGAAAACATCAGGAAGCTGATGAGTACGCTGCCGCCAATTATCCATCTTTGATTATTTACTGTTGATTTTATCCTGCCAAAAATATGTATCACCGCAAGCAACAATATTATTGACCAGGGAATAAAAGCCCACAGGCTTGTATGCAGGAAAAAGGAAGGGTCACCTTTGCCGGTTATAGGGCCACTGTTGAAAAAACGTCCAAACTGGCTATCCCAGAAAAAAAACCGGAGGCCAGAAACATTCGTTTTGCCAAAAACAGTTTTTTCGGGATGCAGGTCAAACTGGGCATACAGCGAGTACAATTCAGGCAAAATAAAAATAAAGGTTAGCAGAAAAAAAAGATACCATTTAAGGTTTATAAATTCACGCCATTGTTTTGTTCTTATCCAGTAAATAACAAACCCGGCGGCAATGGTTATTAGGGAAAAAATTCCTTTCGTCATAACTGCGCAGGCGGCAAACAATGCCGCTGCAACAATATGCCAAAACCATTTTTGTTCAAATGCTTTGTATAAATGATACATGGCAGCAATAACAAATGCAGTTAAGTAAATCTCTACCTTGCCATCAAAATTTGAAATGACTGTGTGTAATGCAGTTCCATAGATCAGCGTTGCGAACTGGGCGATCTCTTTTGAATAAACAGCAGCCGCTAATTTGTAGCAATAAAAAATTGAAACAATAAAAAAAATAAAGGAAGGAAGTTTATAAGCAAAAGCCGAAATGCCAAATACTTTAAAGCTCATGGCAGCCAGCCAGAAGGGCAGGTGCGGTTTATCAAGCCAGTCGGTTCCGTTTGCCCATAAATTAAACCAGTTGCCGCTTTTAGCGATCTGTTTGGCCAGCCCGGCATACAAAGTACCATCAGGCTCCATAATTTCATTGAACAAACCTGTTACATTTAAAAAAATAACAATGCCCAGTAAAAATAAAAAGGAGGTTTTAGAGAGCTGGCCTTTAACCATGAATACATTTTTTAAAACAGGTCAAATATATTGATTTATCTCTTAGCTTAAATAGAGAGCATTTATAAACAAGCAATGTTTAATAATATCAATAAGTTTAATCCAGTTTAGTTATTTGTCGAATTAGTATATTCGCTTTCTTTGTTCAGGCTTAAGGAAAAAATTAACTATGCTCATAAGCAGGCGTGTTCCCAAAACCATACAGTGGATTATTAAACTATTCCTCATATACCTGTGCATATTCACTGCTTTCCGTATCGCTACGGTAATCTGTTTTAAACCGGCATCAACCGGCATATTAGAATTGTGGCCTTCTTTCTGGCTTGGTTTAAAATATGACCTGCGCTGGATCGCAATCATATTATTACCCATTGCGTTATTGTCGTTATACCCCCGCATATCGCCTTTTTACAGCCAGCGTAGTAAAAAACGGTGGACCGCTTACCTGGGTTTAATTACTTTACTGGTGTTGTTTTTTTATGGGGCCGATTTTGGACAATTTGCTTACATTAATGCAAGGCTTAATGCCGATGCTTTGATCTTTGCCGAAGACCCAAGGGAAAGTTTACAAATGGTTTGGCAGAGCTACCCCATCGTGTGGATTTTAATAGGGTTGGTTGGGGCAGTTATGATGATGACCTGGATGTTTCGCAAAATGCATGTGGATGTTACTGAAAAAAATATCAATATACATAAATTTACTTACCGCCGCCGTTGGCATGCTGCGGCATTATTATTATTGGGCTGGTTCGTGTATGGTTTTTTAACATTGAAGCCGCTGGATTTTTTCAGGGCCTTTGATTTAAATGATGAGTTTAAAAGTAACCTTGCCCTAAACCCGTTACAAAATTTTTTTACAACGCTTCGGTTCCGTAACCCGGATCATAACAGCAAGGCAAATGAATACTATACTGATATGACCCGGTTTTTACAATTACAAAAGGAAACCAGTTTTAAAAAAGGGTACAGCAGGTTAAGACACCCGGGCAGTAAAGCATTTGAAAGCCAGCCCAATGTTGTGCTTGTGCTCTGCGAAAGTTTCAGCATGTACAAAAGCAGCATGAGTGGCAACCCTTTAAACAGTACGCCTTACTTTAACCAGATGTGTAATGAAGGTATTTTTTTTGAGCGGTGCTTTACCCCAACTTTTGGTACGGCCAGGGGGGTTTTTGCAACCATTACCGGCATTCCTGATGTGCAACTTTCTAAATTTTCCACCCGTAACGAAGAATCTATAAACCAGCGTACCATCATCAATGATTTTGATGGGTATGAAAAATATTATTTTATAGGAGGAAGAAGCCAGTTTAATAATTTTAAAGGATTAGTTGCCAATATTAATGATGTACATGTTTTTGAAGAGGGTAAATATAAAGCTGCAAACCTGAATGTTTGGGGCATTAGCGATAAAAATTTATTCCTGGAAGCTAATGATGAACTGGCAAAACAGCAGAAGCCATTTTTTGCCATTATTCAAACGGCAGATAACCACCGGCCATTTGATATACCGGAAGAAGATAAAGATTTTGTGCGCCAAACGATTGATGATGAAGCATTAAAAAAATACGGATTTGAATCGCTGAAAGAATTTCATGCATTTGCCTACACAGATTATTGTTTTAAAAATTTTATAGAGGCAGCTAAAAATGCTCCGTATTTTAAAAACACCATTTTTATTTTCACCGGCGATCATGGCGTAGAGGGCAACGCTTCGGCTATGTATACCAAAGCGTGGACAGAGCAGCGTTTAAGTGATGAGCATGTTCCGCTGTTGTTTTACGCACCTGCATTATTATCGCCCCAAAAAAGGACTGAAGCTGTTTCGCAAATAGATATTTTACCCACAGTGGCAGGCATGATGCAGCAACCCTATTTAAATACAACTTTAGGCAGAGACCTGCTTGATTCAACCAAAAAAGAAAATGCGGCATTTATTATTTATCATGCGCCGGGCTGGATTGGGGTTGTGAATGATGATTATTTTTTCCGCAAAAATATCCGCTTTAAAAAAGAAGAACTGGTACCCGTTCGTAATAACCTGCCTGCGTTAAACAAACAGCAGGAGGACTCTGTAAAAAAACACCTGTCGCAACTAACTTCTGCTATATATGAAACAGCAAGGTGGATGCTCATTAATAATAAAAAATAAGGCAAATGGGTAAATATGCAAATAGCTAATGAATCAAACTTTTATCTTTTTAGCGATCATCAGCATCCTCGGTGATTTCTTTACATCATAATTGCCAAAACCATAATCGCCAAACACTTCCTGTATCTGCATGCCTTGGTAGGCAAACATCTCTGTAAAATCGCCTAAGGAAAACTTGGCAACTTTTTCTGTATAAGTCAATGGCTCCCGCAATGCTTCATCTTCTACAACGATCTTTTTATAAAAATGGGTTTCATCAAACCATTTGGTGATGATAAAATTTATACCGTCAATTTCTTTTTCGGACTGATGCACCAGGTGATCTTCAGCATAATGCACATTTAAATAATCCATTACAAAAGTCCCGTTCATTTTTATGGACTGGGCAATGGTACGTATGGCATTATCATGCTCACGCCGGGTTTTAAAATAACCAAAGCTGGTAAAAAAATTAAAAGCGTAATCAAAATAATTTATCCAGAAAGGCAAACGCATATCGTGTTTGTAAAAATGAAGCGAATCTGTTTGCGATAGTAAAGCCTCATTAATGCTGTCATCACTCAGATCAATTCCCGTCACATCAAATCCCTTTCCGGCTAATTGAATTGAATGACGGCCTTTTCCGCAGGCAACATCCAGCATATAACAGCCGGGCACTGGTTTTAAATAACTGATCAGCTTATCAATAAAAGCGGCAGCCTCATTATCGTCCCTGTTAAAATACAGTTGATGATAATAGGGAGAATTGAACCAATCTTTAAACCAGGTCATTTGCATGGGGCAAAGTTAATAGTTAATAGCTAATGGTTAATGGTTAATGGTTCATAGTTAATAGCAGATCACTATAAATAATGCTGCACTATAGCTATGAACTATGAACCATCAACTACCCGACTTTTCTTATATTTGCAGTCCCTAAAGTAAATTAGCATGGCTTTAATAAAGAGCATTTCCGGCATTAGAGGCACCATCGGCGGAAAAACCAATGAGAACCTTACCCCTGTTGACATTGTTAAGTTTGCAGCAGCTTACGGTAGCTGGATATTACAGCAGGGCAGCAATACGAAAATAGTTATTGGCCGCGATGGCAGAATAAGCGGTGAAATGGTAAGTAACCTGGTGGTTAATACATTACTTGGCTTAGGGCTTACTGTAATTGACCTTGGCCTAAGCACCACACCTACTGTAGAAATGGCTGTTACATTTGAAGAAGCTGCAGGCGGCATTATAATTACAGCAAGCCATAACCCCAAAGAATGGAATGCTTTAAAATTACTGAATAATAAAGGCGAATTTATAAGCGGCGATGAAGGCAAACTGATTTTAACTGCCGCCGCCAATGAAGATTTTAATTTTGCAAAGGTTGATAAAATCGGCGCTTATATTAAAGATGAAAGTTTATTACAAAAACATATTGATGCAGTGGTTGGTTATGAACTGGTTGACGCAGGAGCTATAAAAAAGAAAAATTTTAAAATAGTTATTGATGCCGTTAACAGTACCGGTGCCATTGCTGTGCCGGCTTTGTTAAAAGCATTGGGCGTAAAAGACATGGTGGTATTAAATGAAGAAGTTAATGGAGAGTTTGCACATAACCCCGAGCCATTGCCCGAACATTTGAGTGAACTGAGCAGCCAGGTAATAAAAAATAATGCACACCTTGGTATTGCTGTTGATCCCGATGTGGACCGGCTTTGTTTTGTATGCGAAGATGGCAGCATGTTTGGCGAAGAGTACACCCTGGTTGCTGTGGCCGATTATATTTTAAGCAAGAAAAAAGGAAACACCGTTTCTAATATGTCATCCACCAAAGCATTAAAAGATGTAACCCTTAAACATGGTGGCGAATATTTTCCCAGCATGGTGGGCGAAGTGAACGTGGTAAATAAAATGAAGGAAGTGAATGCCGTAATTGGCGGCGAAGGTAATGGCGGTATTATTGTTCCCGACCTGCATTATGGCCGGGATGCACTGATTGGCATTGCACTTTTTTTAACGCAATTAGCCAAAAGCAAAAAAAGCATCAGGCAGTTACGCAATACCTACCCCGACTATTTTATCAGCAAAAATAAAATTGAACTCAGCAATGGCACAGATGTAAAAATTATTTTTGAAAAGATAAAAGACCAGTATAAAAATCACCCGGTAAATACAGAAGATGGATTAAAGATAGAGTTTGATAATGACTGGGTACATTTACGCACCAGTAATACCGAACCCATCATCCGTATTTATGCCGAAAGTAATTTTGAAACAACTGCAGATAATATTGCCCGCAGGCTGATGCAGGATATAGGGAAAATGATGTAGCTCTATTACACGAATTTAAAGCACGAATTACACGAATTAAGCCCGCAAACACTTTTTATAATTCGTGTAATTCGAAATAATTAGTGTAATAAAATTCTTTAAAAACATACTTATGAGTTCGTCACGCATATATTTCGACAACGCAGCTACAACCTCACTTGATCCGCAGGTTTTAGAAACCATGATGCCTTACTTAACCGAAAAGTTTGGCAATCCTTCTTCCATTTATTCTTATGGGCGGGAGAGCCGCATGGCTATTGAAACAGCCCGCAAAACTGTTGCAAAAATTTTAAATGCACACCCTGCCGAAATATTTTTTACCAGCGGTGGCACCGAGAGCAGTAACACGGCTATTTCCTGCGCCATTCGTGACCTGGGTTGTAAACAAATCATCACATCCAAAATAGAACATCACGCAGTAACACATACTGTTGAACATATAGACAATTTGGATGTTGCCAAAGTGAGCTATGTAAAATTATTACCCAACGGCCATGTGGATATTGACGACCTTGAAAAATTGCTCGCTGCTGCAGATGAAAAAGTACTGGTTACTTTAATGCATGCCAATAACGAGATAGGCAATATTTTAGACATCAACGCCGTGGGTGAATTATGCAAATTGTATGGTGCTATTTTTCACAGCGATACCGTGCAAACAGTTGGTCACTTTCCTTTCGACCTGCGCAACACACCGGTGCATTTTATTACAGGTGCTGCACATAAATTTCACGGGCCAAAAGGCGTGGGTATTTTATACATTAACGAAAATGTACGAATAAAACCTTTTGTACACGGCGGCGGACAGGAACGCAACATGCGTGCCGGCACCGAAAACCTGTACGGCATTGTGGGTTTTGCCAAAGCGCTGGAAATGGCAACTGCCACCCACGAAGAAGACATGGCCTACATAGGCACGCTGAAGTATTACATGATGGACGAACTAAAGAAACATATACCCGGTATTGCATTTAACGGCGATGCTTTGGGCCGATGTTTGTACACCGTACTCAGCGCCAGTTTTCCCAAGACAGAAAAATCGGAGATGATACTATTCAATCTCGACATTAATAATATTTGCGCCAGTGGCGGCAGTGCCTGCACCAGCGGCGCCGACCAGGGCAGCCACGTTATCCGTGCCATCAACAACAATCCCAACCAGGTAACCGTGCGTTTTAGTTTTAGTAAACACAATACCAAAACAGAAGTTGATACGGTGGTGGAGAAGTTGAAGGAGTTGGTCTGACGCCCTCGTCTGACCTGTAGGAACACGCCTTGTGGCGTGTTCGTTTAAATTCGCTATAGGCGAATTCTTTTGGTTTTTGCCTATGGCAAAAATAGAACACGCCAAAAGGCTTGTTCCTACAATTGCGGCAAATCAATAATTTTTATACATTTGGATTCGCCACCTAACTAATTCCGGCATGTACAAAAAACACAAACAATACCGCCTTTATAATTTTGATTATTCCCAGGATGGTCATTATTTTATAACCATCGTTACCAGAGACAGGGAACATTTTTTTGGCGAAATCGTTAACAAAGAAATAATATACTCTCCAATTGGGGAATACGTAAAAAACAATATCCTTAAATTTTATGTAGATGAAAGCCTGGAAAACCCTTATCAAAACAATCCTTACTTTATCAATAACAACCCCACACTTATTGGTATTACCGAATGGGCTGTTTTACCCAACCACATTCATTTGATAATTGTAATAATTAATAAGGTTGAAAAAGAATACACAACAATTACCGGATTATCTCCATTATCCATAGGCTCTGTAAGTTCATTTGGAAATCATTTTAAGGGGCACGTAAAGAAATGGTGTACAGAAAATAATTTTAATGATTTTAAATGGCAAAGCAGGTTTCACGACAGGGTGATACGGAACGATGCAGAATATGAACAGATAGCATGGTATATTCAAAACAATGTGCTGAATTGGGATGAGGATGATTTGCATTTGTAGGAACACGCCTCGCGGCGTGTTCATTTGGTATTTGCCTATGGCAAATACAGAACACGCCGCAAGGCGTGTTCCTACGAGTACCCCAATTTTTCCGTCAACTCTTTCCCCAACACCGGCAACTTCTTCCTCTCCACCAAAAAACTATTCAGTTGCGCCAGTTCTTTAAAAATATAATGTTTATCCATGGCAGCTCTTAAATAACCTGCGCCGGTGCTGCCACCGGTACCAATGCGGGTACCAATCATGCGCTGCACCATATTAATATGGCGGCTACGCCAGTTGCTTAACTGGTTGTCAATTTCCAGCAGCGTATCTAATAATTGAAAAGGTAATTCAAGCATGGGATAACCATGGTACATCATAATAAACAAAGCCGAGCGGCATGCTTTGGGTGTAAGATTTCTTTCTATATTTTCATCCGCATGGTTAAAAACAATTTCAAATGAAGCAGCATTATTTTTTTCAGCTTCGGCCAAACTGTTTACATAAACATGTTGGTAATTACTCCAAAAGTCTTCCGTTATAAATGGCATTCTCTCCAGCCAGGCATTAATTAATTCTATAACCGACTTACTGCTTTCTGCATCTTTAATAATGGCTATATCTTTTTCTTTCAGTTGAGAGGTATAATAATTTTGGCCGTGCCGCTGTTCAAATTTTAAACCCAGCTTTGCTTCCAGCACTTTAAACTGGTAGCTCTGGAAACCCGAGGCAGGGCGCAACATATCCCGAAAATCTAAAAAATCCATCGGCGTCATTGTTTCCATAATATCTATCTGCTGCACCAATACTTTTAAAATGGTAACCACTCTTTTTAGCCGGTGTACCACGGTTTGCATTTCGGGGCTGTTATCATTAACCACCGGTTTGTTCATAATCTCAATAACCGAATTCACCTCAAACAAAATCTGTTTAAACCACAGTTCATAAGCCTGGTGAATAATGATGAACAACATTTCATCATGTGCCGGTTCTTTACCATCTTTAAAACTTTCGGGATCCTGTGCACCGGTAATTTTTTCCAGTTGCAAGTAATCTGCATAATAAACTGCTTTATCCATAACACCAGTTTTGTGCAGCAAACTTACATGATTTCTTTTTGTTGGTTAGCAGTTTTAAAAGCCTCATTAGAGGAGGCATACCAGTTGAAAAAAATAATCCGGATTAACTAAGCTCCGTATGAGCGAAATATTAATATACCGCTCCTGCGGAGCCTGAGCCTCTGATGGTATTATATCTATCTGCTAACATGCCGGCCGATGGGCCTTTCGTTTTTGTTAACCGTTGGTGAACAGCATTTGCTTTAACATAACCTTTTCTAAATAAATTTTTGATGGCATATATTTTATTAATAGAAACCAGGCAGACCCTTAAACCCTGCAACCAACTATGATAAAAAAAATTTCTACTACAATCCTGAGTTTGATGCTGCTGATGAATTTCCTGCATGCCCAGATAAGTTATGGATTAAGATCGGGTGTAAACTTTTCTAAATGGGAAGGTGATGATCTGCAGGTTATTGAAGACCTCCTTGACAAAACAGATGGTTACCTGGTAACAAAAGGTACAAAGGGTTTTCATGTGGGGGGGTATGTTCACATTCCCATCTCCGAAGTATTTTCTTTTGAGCCAGGGATTCAGTATTCAAAAAAAGGATACAGCATTAAAGGCGATTTTCAAATCCCGGTATTAAAATACCTCGGCATTAATGCACGTGCCCAGGTGCAGTCGCATTATATTGATATTCCATTAGTGTTAAAAGCAAATGTGGTTAAGGGATTACAGGTGTATGCCGGCCCCCAGGTTTCTTACCTGGTAAGAAGTTCGCTTAATGCAAAACTGGGCATCCTTGGCATATCCATCTTCAACAAAGGATTTGGTATCACCCAGCGGTTTAACAAGATAGACATGGGTTTAACCGGTGGCATAGGTTATGAATTTGACAATGGATTAAATATACAGGCCGGCTATGATTATGGATTATCGAAACTGGATAAAAACGATAATTATGCAGCTTATAACCGGGTGGTAAAAATTTCAATGGGCTTTACATTCTAATTTCCTGGAAGGACCAAATATGGCGCTATCCGTAAATGGATAGTGCCTTTCTTTTTAACTAAACTGATTTCCCGTAAATTTGTTGCCTGCTTCACCTTAGTTTCGCTCTTCAAAAGAGCGGGAGGACGAAGAATGAATTTGTATTGGGCTTTTACCGGCAATTTAAAATTTAACAAGCGGTATAAGCTGTGGTAAATAAAAAACTGTTTTAAATGGGAAGAATATTTGAAGTTAGAAAAAGCAGCATGTTTGCCCGCTGGGATAAGATGGCAAAAAACTTTACCCGTATCGGCAAAGAAATTGCCATTGCCGTAAAAGCCAGCGGTCCCGACCCCGATAATAACCCCGCTTTAAGAAGATGTTACCTGAATGCAAGGGCAGTTGGTATGCCCAAAGACCGTGTGGAAGCGGCTATTAAAAGGGCAATGGGTAAAGATACCAGCAATTATGAAGAGCTGATGTATGAAGGTTATGCACCCCATGGTGTAGCTGTGCTGGTTGAAACTGCAACAGATAACCCAACAAGAACCGTTGCCAATGTAAGGATGCATTTTACAAAAGGGCAGGGCTCACTGGGTACTACAGGCAGTGTGGCTTTTGGCTTTACGCACATGGCCGAATTTAAAATAAAAGGCGAAGGTGTAAATGCAGATGATCTTGAATTTGAACTGATTGATTTTGGTTTGGAAGAAATTGGCGAAGATGCTGAAGGCAATGTGATCATCCGTACGCCTTTTAATGAATACGGTAATATGAGCAAGGCTTTGGAGGAAAAGAAAATTGAAGTGATCAGCGCTGAACTTACGTGGATACCATCCAATACCATGGAATTAAATGAAGAACAATCGAACGATGTTTTAAAATTAATTGATCATTTAGAGCAGGATGATGATGTACAAAAAGTGTATCATAATTTGAAATAGAAAATACCCGTTTAAAAAAATAATTTTTTTCTTTATTGCTTATTGGCTCATGTGTATTTGTCAAGCCGTACTTGTCCAAACCCATTAGCTGCCGTTTCATTTCTGTCCACCAAAGGTTTGTCCATAGCCTTAATAAGCTGTTAGCTAAAAAACATTGTAAAGTTTCCAATAAGCAAACAAAAATATCAAAGCCAGGTATGTCAGGTTGTTTAGTGTGAAAAGGTATTTAGAAAATGTTGTCCAATTTGTTGCTTTTAGAACTTTTATGTTCTGTATAATTAATGGAACAATAACAATTAGCATCAGGAATGGAATATAAGCCGCAATATTTAGCATTGAAAATTTCCAATCGTGGTATGGTGAAGGAAAATAAAAGATTGCTTGATTATTTGATAAAGCGTTTGCATAATAAAGCAGTATCAAACTTACGGCAAATAATAGAAGTTTAATCTTAGGCTTACTTTTATTTACCTGGGATATAGATTTTCTGTTTCTAAAAAAACTAACAAGGAAAAATAGTGAGGAAAATGAAAATAATACTTCACAACAAATAAGAAACAAACGCATAGTGCCATTGTTCTGCGGCGTTTTATAATCAATAAGTTTTTTATAGTCAGCGTTTGGTGTAAATATATCAAGCATTTCAAAAGTGTGATCGCCTTTCGCCAATTCTGCTTTTAGGTTGAATTCTTTGCTATGTTTGAAGTCGTGATAAAAGTATAAACTTAAATTGCCTTCTTCTAAATCTGCAATGAAGGAATACATTGTACCATCGCCAATTTTATTTCTGCATTCGTGCATTGTATCTACCAAAGCCAGGCAATAATGTGAATTTGTGTCATTGGTATGATTAAGTAAAAAATCATTACCTCGTTTGTAGCGGTCAAAATTCAATTTTTGTTTGTCAGATGTGTTTGAAGGGCAAAAGTTGGCAATGATATACTTTTTGTCATTCCCTATTGTCATTGTATCTGGCTCCATTATCAGGTATTTGCCAAATTTGTCAGTGAAAAACAGTACACCACCATTAAACGGTCTGTTGAATTTGATTGCATAATTTCTTACGTCTTCAACAGTTATGCAGTTTTGCATTATTTCCCTTATAAATTTATTAGGGTTTGTTTCGGTAGTTTTTATTGGGTTAATGTTTATAGCCTTGGGATAAATTGTCAATCCATCAAAAGCAAGACCTGCTTCATTCATTCCTCCTTGCGGAAAATTGTCTCCATAGCCTACATATACTACACCGAAGTTCCCAAAAGTTTTATTTTCAAACCAAATCCTTGAACCAATTCTCCAACTGTCTTCATTATTGCCTAAGTAAGTCCTCCCATTTATAGTCACTTTGCACATACTACAAGCAAAACTGTAATGACTAACAACCTGCAAAAGCATTGTCAAAGCAAAGGTTAAGAATAGAATTATTACTTTCATTTAATTATTTTATTTCTTAAACGTAGGGTAGGTCGGTTTGTTGTAGAGTGTCCCACTAAATCGCAGCTAACGACAGTTTGTGAAAAAACTTCTGCCGCCCTCTAAATATACACCCAATGTTAGTAGCAGCAAATCTTTATGATTTTTGCGTAAACAAATACATTCAATGTATAACAGGACAACAGCGCAATTAAACCTACTATGCCACTTTAGAACACCAGGATGCCTTTATTGATAAGCTGGATTTAAAAAATTGTGGTCTGGCTCCATTTAACAGCAGGCGGTTTGCGCACAATTTTTTCCAGCAGGGTATTTTTGGCAAAAAAGATGCCTGTACATCTGTGTTTTAGTGCAGTATCGCTTTTAACGTTACTATTTGCATAGCTTACATATAAAAAATATTTCGGCATGGTTTTACGTTTTACTTCTACATTTGTACCTGCATTTTAAATGGCATATTCGCTTCGGTTAAAGTTCCATATAGGTATACCGATGAAAGGATTGTCCCGATAGCTATCGGGACAACGATGATGCCCAAAGCAAAAATGCCGGTATTAAAATATTATAATTACCCTTTTGAAGGTTTAAATTTTGTCTGTGTCAAAACAAATTAATAAGGTTACTTCCGCCGGCCTTTTGATAGCCTTAGGAATTATTTACGGCGATATTGGTACCTCTCCCCTGTACGTTTTTGATGAAATTATTCATGACAGGATGATCACCGAACTTTTAGTGGTGGGTTCGTTAAGCTGCATCATCTGGACGCTTACTCTGCAAACAACCATTAAATACGTTATTCTTACTTTACAGGCCGATAACCGCGGAGAAGGCGGTATTTTTTCGTTATACACTTTAGTGCGGCGGCGGCGTAAATGGCTGGTATTGCCCGCCATGATAGGTGGTGCAGCCCTGCTGGCTGATGGTATGATAACACCACCCATTTCTGTAACATCGGCCATTGAAGGGTTGCGTATTACGCCTGCTTTCAGTAATATACAACAGTCAACCATTATTTATATTGTTATAGGCATAATGGCTGTTTTATTTTTTATGCAGCAGTTTGGCACACTAAGTATTGGTAAAATGTTTGGCCCTATTATGTTAATTTGGTTTAGCATGCTGGGGGTTTTGGGTATATCTCATTTACACGATGACTGGACTATTTTAAAAGCTTTTAATCCATATTATG